>NZ_JALAAC010000033.1:0-49192 GCF_037546855.1 Vibrio sp. 1-Bac 57
ATTAATCTTTTAGCGAACTTTTAAGTGGGCTTTTCAATTAGTTGATCTGAGATAGAAAAATTATGAGTTAAAATATGTTTATTTCAGCTCTATTTTGGTGCCTTGATTGTGCTCTTTCGGTGCGTAAATATATTTGAAAATCAAACTCTATATTCTTAGTTATTGATAATTAATAGTTTTTAAGGGTGGCACAGTTGTTGCTAAAGTTAATTAACTCGTATGAGAGATATTGGTAAGTCAATTGTCAATATGAAAATTTAATAATAGACATCTAGGGTTCCGACTATATTTTTAGTGACTGGACCGAGAGTTGTCGACCTTTTCTAAGGTTACACGGAGGGATAAAAGCCCGGGAGATGACAATTCAATGTCTCTCATGCTTTTAATGTGTAACTAAGGAGAAAAAAATGGAATTTACAACAAAGCTATTTACTAAGTACCTATGTAATTCAACCTCAAAACTACTTTCTATTAGCGCCTTATGCGCAGTGTTAATTTTCGCCCCTTCTACTGCATCTGCAGAGTCAAAACCTAAATTTCGTTTAGCTTGGACTATTTATGTTGGTTGGATGCCTTGGGATTACGGTGCAACCTCTGGCATTGTTAAAAAATGGGCTGATAAGTACGAGATAGACATCGAAATTGTACAAATCAATGATTATGTCGAATCAATCAATCAATATACTGCTGGTCAATTTGATGCAACTGTAATGACAAATATGGATGCTCTGACTATTCCTGCTGCAAGTGGTGTTGACTCTACGGCGGTAATCATTGGCGACTTCTCAAATGGTAATGATGCTGTTGTACTAAAAGGTGCAGCTAAATTAACTGATGTCGAAGGGAAAAACGTTAACCTAGTCGAACTCAGTGTTTCTCATTATTTACTTGCTCGTGCATTAGAAACTGTTTCATTAACAGAGCGAGATATTCGCGTTGTGAATACTTCTGATGCGGACTTAGTAGCTGCCTTTACTACCGATGATGTAACTGCGGTTACAACATGGAACCCTCTTTTAAGTGAAATCACTGCGATGCCAAATAATACTAAAGTATTTGACTCATCAATGATTCCTGGTGAAATCATTGATCTGTTAGTTGTAAACAGCAAAACCCTTTCTGAAAACCCTAAACTAGGTAAAGCATTAACGGGGGCTTGGTATGAGATCATGTCCACGATGAAAGGAACTGATAAAGCGGCGTTAGCAGCGCGTACTGAAATGGCTGAAGCTTCAGGTACTGACTTAGCTGGCTATGATGCTCAACTTGCATCTACAAAAATGTTTTTTGAAGCAAAAGACGCAGTTGATTTTAATAACAGCTCAGCGTTAACAACAACAATGGGGAAAGTTGCTGAATTCTCATTTAAACATGGTTTATTAGGTGAAGGTGCTGCCGACGCTAAATTTATTGGTGTAGAAACGCCAACGGGTGTTTACGGTGATAAAAGTAATATTAAATTACGCTTTGACCCAACTTATATGCAAATGGCTGTTGACGGTAAACTATAAGTTTTAGATTGTGTGTCTTATGAACACTAGCCGTGAACGATTAATAATATAGAAAAACGCTACATGATCATTCTTGCATGTTTGCCGGATCATTGAGTCATGTTTTCTTTCCTCAATTATAGGTAAGTTAAAACTCCAACTTATACTAAAGGATTAAATTTTTAGCCTATGCGTTTAATGAATAGCAAGCCGAGTCGTAGTATGCGACTCGCTTTAACCTTACTGCCATTTGCGTTGCTAGTGATTGTTTATACACTCGCCTCAGATGCGCGCTTATTAGAAAACCCAAGTGATAAGTTGTTACCCGCTTGGTCTAGTTTCTATGATGCGATACAGCGTATGGCTTTTGAACCAAGCAAACGCACGGGGGAATACCTATTATGGGTCGATACTGCCGCTAGTTTACAGCGCTTATTATTAGGTGTTGGTATTAGTGCGCTAATTGGTTTAGTCATTGGTGTCGTTAATGGCATGTTACCTATCATGCGAGCAACGTTTTCACCTCTAATTACAGCCATTTCATTGATTCCTCCAATGGCTATTTTACCCATTCTGTTTATATCATTTGGTTTAGGTGAGCTATCCAAAGTGATGCTAATTATTATTGGCATTTGTCCAATACTCATTCGTGACCTACAAATGCAAACGCAATCATTACCATCTGAGCAACTGCTTAAAGCGCAAACTTTAGGTGCTAATAGTTGGCAAATAATGGTTCGTGTCGTACTACCACAAGTATTACCTGCTTTATTTAATGCAATACGTTTAACGTTAGGTAGTGCATGGTTGTTTTTAATTGCTGGTGAAGCAATTGCTGCAACAGAAGGGTTAGGTTACAGAATATTCCTTATCCGTCGTTACTTATCGATGGATGTGATTTTGCCTTATGTTTTTTGGATTGCAGTTTTGGCTTTCATAATGGATGCATTATTACGCCTATTTTCAAATCGTGCATTCCCTTGGTATCACGGTAAACGAGGGAGTGAATAATGGATAATGCAATTATTAAAATGAATCAAGTGTGGAAAGAATATGGAGCCCATGTGGTGCTAGAGAAGTTAGATCTAACAGTACAAGCAGGAGAGTTTGTAAGTATTGTTGGTGCCTCTGGGTGCGGTAAAACATCCTTGTTAAATATGCTACTCGGTACTGAATCACCAAGCCGAGGCAGTATTTTACTTGATGGTAAAACAATGCCTAAAGAGCCTAATGAAAGTCGTGGGATTGTGTTTCAAAAGTACTCTGCTTTTCCACATTTAAACGCACTAGAAAACGTCATGTTGGGTGGTGAATTTTCTGCTTCTCCATTACTTGGAAAAGTTTTCGGTAGCAAACGCCAAAAACTAAAAGAAGATGCATTAGAAATGTTAGTTGCAGTTGGTTTAGGTGATGCAGCTTTGCGTTATCCAAATGAATTGTCTGGTGGGATGCAACAACGTCTTGCTATTGCTCAAGCACTAATTAAAGAACCTCGAATACTATTATTAGATGAACCTTTTGGGGCGCTGGATCCTGGCATTCGAAAAGACATGCATAAGCTAATTCGCGAATTATGGAAAAAACGAGGTTTAACCATTTTCATGATCACACATGATCTATCTGAAGGTTTTAGTCTTGGGTCGAGAGTTTGGGTATTAGATAAACCACGTATCGACCCTCAGGAGCCAGATCGTTTTGGAGCGCAAATTGTCTATGATATCCAACTCGATTCTAAACAAAAAATACCAAGTTCATTACAGCATTTAATGAGTATAGAAACACAGCCAGAAGCTGTTTAGGAAAAAATATGACAAATTTAAATACAAGCATTATTTATGAAGAAACTATTCCCGGTGCAAGTCATTGGTCAATGGTTGTTCCTGCAGGGCATACGTTAACCTTAACTGACCCGGAAGGTGGCAGTAATGTTTCTATGTTGTTTTATAACCCAAATAACTTATTAGAACGTTATAACGCGCCTGATACTTTAAAATGTCAGCACACTTTTAAGCTCACTAAAGGTCATTGCTTGTATTCAGATATGGGGCGTATTTTTTGCTCTATTATTCATGATGATACGCAGTGGATTGATAGTGTTGGTGGCGTTGCTAATAAGCAAAAAGTACAAGACAAATGGGGTGCTCGTGATTACCAAACAGATCGTAATGCCTGGTTACAAAATGGCTATGACAGTCTATTAGTTGAAGTGGCTAAATACGGATTAGGTAAACGCGATTTGGCTGCTAACATTAATATTTTCAGTAAAGTGAAAACCGATGATGAAGGTGCATTAAGTTTTGTTGAAAGTCATAGCAAAGCAGGCGACCAAGTCCAATTACGCTTTGAAATGGATACCTTAGTGGTATTAACAACTTGTCCTCATCCTATGAATCCTGCAAGTGAATATCCGAACTTGCCGACTGAATTATGCTTAACTAAATCCGCACCAATCAGTGAAAATGATGAATGTCTGACCTCATGTGATGAAAATGGCCGAGGTTTTGAAAATAATCGTCGTTACCAGTGTACTCACTCTCACCATCATACTTCACCTACTTTATCGGGAGCACAATCATGATCACACCAAGTTCTTTACAAGCTGAACAAGCCATTCGTCGTGACATCGTACCTGCTGGCGATTATTACATGAAAGTCTTAAAAGCAGGTGAAACACTACGTATTTTAGATATCGAAGGTAACCAAGCCGCGGATACTTTATTTTATAACGCTAAGGATCCGAGTGAACGTTACAGCGCAATGGATACGATTCGCGAACAAGGTAATGTTTACCTTACTGCGGGTACTAAGTTGTTATCCAATGATGGCAATGCCATGTTAGAAATCACCGCAGATACCTGTGGTCGACATGATACTTTAGGTGGTGCCTGTGCTACGGAAAGTAATACCGTACGATATGCGATTGAAAAAAAATGTATGCATGCCTGTCGCGATAGTTGGTTGTTAGCGGTAGCTGAAAACCCACAATACGGGTTAAGTAAGCGCGATATTACCCACAATATTAATTTCTTTATGAACGTGCCAGTTAATAGTGAAGGTGGTTTAAGTTTTGCTGATGGGATCAGTGGTGCAGGTAAATACGTAGAAATGAAAGCATCAATGGATGTAATTGTTTTACTGTCTAACTGTCCTCAATTGAATAACCCTTGTAATGCTTATAATCCCACACCTGTTGAAATGATTGTCTGGAATTAAATAACACGTCATTCAAAATTACTAAATGAGAAAATTGGGACGGCCCAATTTGTCAATCTCAGTTTGTTTCGGGACGACCCTACCTTAATAAGGTCAACAATATGTTTACTAAAATATTAATTGCCAACCGTGGCGCGATTGCTTGCCGCATCATCAGAACATTATCAGCAATGGGCATCGAAAGTGTTTCTATTTACAGCCAAGCTGATGCAGATAGTTTACATGTTTCACAAGCCGACCATGCTTATTCATTAGGTGAAGGCGGTGCAAAACAAACTTACCTAGATATTGATAAAGTCATTGCCATCGCCAAAGAGTCTGGTGCTCAAGCGATTCATCCTGGTTATGGATTTTTAAGTGAAAATGTTGAGTTTGTAACAGCCTGCGAAGCAAATGGTTTAGTATTTTTAGGCCCCACAACAGAGCAAATGCTTCAGTTTGGTTTAAAGCATCGGGCTCGTGAATTAGCTGAACAAGCAAATGTTCCTCTCCTACCTGGTAGTGACCTTTTAGTGGACCTTGATGATGCGCTTAAATGTGCAGAAAAAATTGGTTATCCAGTGATGTTAAAAAGTACAGCTGGCGGCGGTGGTATTGGCATGCAACGCTGTAATAGTGCCTTGGAATTAAGCCAAGCTTATGACTCAGTTAAACGATTAAGTGAAAATAACTTTAGTAACAGTGCGCTCTTCTTAGAAAAATTTATCGTTCAAGCTCGCCATATAGAAGTACAAGTTTTTGGTGATGGCAATGGTAATGCTATCGCATTAGGTGAACGAGATTGTTCTGCACAACGTCGTAATCAAAAAGTAATCGAAGAAAGTCCTGCGCCAAATTTAAGCGATGAATTAAGAGAGCAATTGCATTCAACGGCAACACGTTTAGCTGCTATGGTAAATTACCGTAGTGCAGGTACTGTTGAGTTTGTATTCGATCAACAAGCGCAACAATTTTATTTTCTCGAAGTAAATACTCGCTTACAAGTAGAGCACGGTGTGACTGAAATGGTTTATAACGTCGATATCGTAAAGTGGATGGTAAGCCTTGCTGCACAAACATTAGCGCCATTATCTGAACTTGAGAATAATCTAGTCGCAACGGGACATGCCATTCAAGTGCGTTTGTATGCGGAAGATGCAAATAAAGACTTCCAACCCAGTGCAGGATTAATCAGCCATGTGAAATGGGCGACTGAGGTTGATCAAGGTAAATTACGAATTGATCACTGGTTAGAAAGTGGCACAGAAGTATCTCCTTTCTTTGACCCAATGCTAGCAAAAGTCATTTGTCATAGTGAAACTCGTGAGCAAGCATTAAACGGTTTAAAACAAGCCTTGATACAGAGTGAAGTTTACGGCATAGAGAGCAATAAAGATTATCTCTATCAACTGCTTGGAAATGAAATTGTTGAAGCAGGTTTATTACTGACTCAAACATTGAACCAACTTACTTATTATCCTACCTCGATTGATGTGCTTGCTGGTGGCACGCA
This sequence comes from Vibrio sp. 1-Bac 57, assembly GCF_037546855.1. Lineage (NCBI taxonomy): Bacteria > Pseudomonadati > Pseudomonadota > Gammaproteobacteria > Vibrionales > Vibrionaceae > Vibrio > Vibrio sp. 1-Bac 57. Next base: position 6,196 of record NZ_JALAAC010000033.1, read on the forward strand.
AACAACCATTCAAGATTATCCGGGCCGTAAAGGTTATTGGGATATTGGTGTTCCACCATCAGGTCCAATGGACAGTGTTAGCTTTTGTCTTGCTAATACCATTCTAGGTAACAGTGAAAAAGAAGCGGGTTTAGAGATCACAATAAGTGGTCCAACATTACGTTTTAACAGTGCAACCCGTATTGTGATCACGGGGGCAACAATTCAAGCTGAATTAGATGATGTTAAAGTGGCTAATGGCCAAGTTATTGAAATAGCTGCCGGTCAAACCTTAACGCTGGGTAACATCATTAGTGCAGGTGCACGTGCTTATCTTGCTGTGCAAGGTGGTATCCAATGTCCTGATTATCTAGGTAGTAAATCAACCTTTACGCTTGGTCAATTTGGTGGTCATGCGGGTCGTGCTATTCGTACCGGTGATGTATTACATCTTGATAGTTCGGTTGAACCTTCATTAACCACTATTACAACACCTAAACTTCCAGAAATTAGTGACGAATGGATTATCCGTGTTATTTATGGCCCACATGGTGCACCTGATTTCTTTTGTCCTGAAGACATCGATGCCTTCTTCGATGCAACGTGGAAAGTACATTTTAACTCAAGCCGTACCGGTGTTCGTTTAATGGGGCCTAAACCTAAATGGGCCCGTAATGATGGTGGCGAAGCTGGATTACATCCTTCAAATATCCATGATAACGCTTATGCAGTGGGCACAATCGACTTTACCGGAGATATGCCTGTTATTTTGGGGCCGGATGGCCCAAGTCTAGGTGGTTTTGTTTGCCCTGTAACAATTATAAAAGCTGATTTATGGAAAGTAGGGCAGTTAAAAGCTGGCGCAACAATCTGTTTCCAAGCTGTGTCGATCGACGATGCTCAGCAGTTTGAGCGTCAACAATTAGATTTAATGGCTAAAGGCGAATATGTTGCCGCTGAAATGGCAACGGAACAACCAAAAAGTGCGGTTATTAAAACCATAGAAAAAACAGCGGAAAATGAAAAAGTTGTTTATAGAGCGAGCGGTGAAGATTACTTATTAGTTGAATATGGTGATCAAATTTTAGATGTGGCACTTCGTTTTCGTGTTCATGCACTAATGCTTAAACTGCAGAATATGGATGTTGCTGGCGTTCAAGAGTTAACGCCGGGTATTCGTTCATTACAAATCCATTATGATAATTTACAGTTACCTTTAACTGCACTGTTAGCAATTTTAGCCGAAGCAGAAGATGCATTAGGTGATGTAAGCCAATTAACAGTGCCTTCAAGAATCGTTAATATTCCTTTGTCATGGGATGATTACGCAACACGCCTAGCAATCAAAAAATACGATGAGCTAGTGCGTAAAGATGCGCCATGGTGCCCTGATAATATCGAATTCATTCGCCGTATCAACGGACTGGAATCTGTTGAGCAAGTGAAAGAGATCGTATTTAACGCAAGTTATTTAGTAATGGGTTTAGGTGATGTTTACTTAGGTGCACCAGTAGCAACGCCACTTGATCCTCGTCATCGTTTAGTCACAACGAAATATAACCCAGCTAGAACATGGACACCTGAAAATGCAGTAGGTATCGGTGGTGCTTATCTTTGTGTCTATGGCATGGAAGGGCCGGGTGGTTATCAGTTTGTTGGGCGTACATTACAAATGTGGAATCGTTACCGTCAAACAGAAGAGTTTAAAAAACCGTGGTTATTACGTTTCTTTGACCAAATTCGTTTTTACCCTGTAAGCAGTGAAGAGTTAACACAAATACGTAGCGATTTTCCGCGTGGTGATTACCCGTTAAAAATCGAAGAAACCACTTTTAGTCTTGCTGATTATCAAGCGCAGCTCGTTGAAAATGAAGAATCGATAGTGAGCTTCAAAGAAACGCAGCAAAAATCATTTGAAGCAGAACGCCAGCGCTGGCAGGAAACTGGGCAGGCTAACTTTGTGGCAAAAGAAATGACGCAAATTGAAACTGATATTGCGACGTTAACAACACAACAGCGTGGTGTTGATAGTCATGTTGCCGGTAATATCTGGCAAGTTTTAGTTAAACCTGGAGATGTGGTTAAAGCGGGACAAACATTATTGATTCTTGAAGCAATGAAAATGGAAATTGAAGTTGTTTCGCCTGCTGCTGGGAAAGTAGTGAGTGTTGTACAAAAAGAAGGTTCACAAGTACATGCAGGACAACGCTTAATGATTTTGGAAAAACTATAATGGAAAATTTAATGATAGAACAAAACATGAACATCAATGTGCTGCAAAATGCTTATCGTAGTGGTGAGTTAAATGTAAAAGACTTTTTATTAGCAAAATTAGCACAGGCTAAAAGTGATACAAGTAACGTTTGGATCAGTACTATTTCTGAATCTCAACTAGTAAAAATGTTGGATGTGCTTGATGGTAAATCAATTGATGAATTACCTTTGTATGGTGTGCCATTTGCAGTTAAAGACAATATTGATTTTGCTATGTTACCAACCACAGCAGGTTGTGAAGCATATACTTTTCAGCCAGATAAATCATCGACGGTTGTACAGTTATTAATTGATGCGGGTGCAATTCCATTCGGTAAAACTAATTTAGATCAGTTTGCTACTGGGCTTGTTGGAGTTCGCAGTCCTTGGGGAGCAGTTAACAATAGTTTTGATTCTGAATATGTTTCCGGCGGCTCAAGCTCAGGCAGTGCGGTGGCAGTAGCAACAGGTCAGGTGAGCTTTTCATTAGGGACTGATACAGCTGGCTCTGGAAGAGTACCTGCTGCCTTAAATAATATTGTTGGTATGAAAGCGACAAAAGGGTTACTAAGTTGCACTGGAGTCGTACCTGCTTGTAAAAGCTTAGATTGTGTCACTATTTTTGCCAATAGCGCTAATGAAGTTAATTTATTGCTTAATATTACAGGTCAATGGGATGAAACAGATTGTTTCTCTCGTGAAAATAAAGTTACTAATAGCATTGATTATTTCCAACCTAACAAAAAATTATCAGGGCTAAAAGTTGGGTTACCTGCCCCTGAACAGTTAAGTTTTTTTGGCGACCAGAGTGCGCAAATATTATTCTCAGAAAGCGTTAAACGCCTTAAAAAAGAAGGTGTTGAGATTGTTAATATTAACTTTCAACCTTTCTTGGATGCAGCAAAATTATTGTATGAAGGTCCTTGGGTCGCAGAACGATATGCAGCAATAGAAGACTTTTTTAAAGCTGATCCAAAACAATGTTTACCTGTGATTGAAACTATTATTGGTGGGGCAACGGCATATACAGCTGTGGACACCTTTAAAGCAATGTATCGTTTACAAGCTTATAAAATACAATGTGATGCTATTTTAGCGCAAGTAGATTGTGTGCTCACACCAACAGCAGGCTGTGCATATCGAATTAAAGATGTTGAAGCAGATCCCATTCAATTAAATTCAAATTTAGGTTATTACACTAACTTTATGAATTTATTAGATTATGCCGCTATAGCATTGCCTGCTGGAATATTAGCTTCTGGATTACCATTTGGTATTACATTATTTGGTCCTGCTTTTAGTGACCGTTTATTACTTAGTGTTGGCGCTCAATGGCAAAAATTAACTGACTTAACGCTAGGTGCAACTCAACAAAAAGTGATTAATACAGCGCAGGTATTAAGTTCAAGTGCAGCAGATAGCCAAATTGATATCGCGGTTTGTGGTGCACATTTATCTGGTTTCCCATTAAATAATCAATTAACAGAGCGTGGAGGTGTGTTAGTTAAAACGTGTAATACTTCTACAGACTATCGTTTTTATGCACTGGCTGGTGGCCCTCCATTCCGCCCTGGTCTTATACGTGTTGATGATGAATCAGGCTCTGCTATTGAAGTAGAAGTTTGGCGTTTGCCTGTCTCAAATATTGGCACTTTTTTACAAGGCATCGAACAACCTCTTGGATTAGGAAAAGTACAGTTAGATGATAATTCTTGGGTAAGTAGTTTTATCTGTGAAGGTTATGCGATTAACACTGCCGAAGATATTACTCATTTTGGTGGCTGGAAAGCTTATATAAAAGCGAAGTAAAGCTGATTAAAAACATACCCTCATGTTTATCCTGCGGGTATGTTTTGAAAAATAGCTTCAAATAATAAATAATAAGTGCTTAATAATAAGGAGGGCTGCAAACAATTTATATCTAATTAACAAGAGGGATAAATAATGCACATGGATAGTAGTTATATTAAGGATCTGCAAATATTCCTAGCAGTCGTTAATGCGAATGGAGTATCTAATGCTCAGTCAGTACTGAATAAAGATGCTTCAGCGATTAGTCGTTCACTTAATACGCTTGAAACACGTCTGGGGATTGATACTGTGTGAACGTGGGCGGCAAGGGTTTAAAATTACACCTGAAGGAAGTGTGATAATAGAACAAACACAAGTTTTGTTTGGTGCTTTTCGAACTTTTGAAAACAATGTGATGATTGCCTGTGGTCAAAGTGCGAGTCGTCTTTCAATTGGCATTATTGATAACATTATTACTGATGATAATTGTCCTCTTCAATCTGCTCTTAATCGTATTCATGATCAGTTTTCATCTGACTTTGAGCTAGCTATACATACTAAAAGCCCACATAGGTTAGAAAAATTATTATTAAATAAAGAGATAGATATCGCACTCGGTATATTTGATAATCATCATCGTTCCCTGAATTATTCCGCCTTATATTCTGAAACAGATTATTTATATTGTGCGTCACATAACCCGGTTGCAAGGTTACTTGAACAGGGGGGAAAGCAAAAGCAGTTAATCGACTGTATCAGAACACAAAATTTTTGTGCACGTAGTTTTTTAAATGAAGCTGACATTAAATGTCTTGGTTTTCAATTATTAGGTAAAACGACTTTTACTTCTAATTTAGAGGCAATTACTTTTCTGATTTTAAGTGGATCTTATATTGGCTTTATCCCGCACCATTTTGCTCAGCGTTTTGTAGATGAAGGCAAATTAACTCCTATATTAGCGTCGACTATTAAGCGAGTTTCAACATTGGAATTAGTTCACCGAAGAGATGAAGACAAAAATAGTAGTGTACTAAAGCGAACCCTTGAACTATTAAGAATATAGATAAAAGCTACATGATCATTAGTGCATGTTTGCAGGATCATTACGTCATGTTTTCTTTCTTCAATGATAGGTAAGTTATAACTCTAACTTACACTTAAAGGACTAAATGATGACTTTATCCAAATTATGCACCCTAGCATCAGGCGTGTTACTTGCAACAAGCCTTTCTTTTAATGCCCATGCTAAAGAAACTTATAAGATAGCCTGGACTATTTATGCAGGCACTATGCCCCTTGGTTATGCACAAGATCATCAAATATTAAAAAAGTGGGGTGATAAATTTGGGTTTAATTTAGAAGCTGTCCAGCTTAATGATTATATTGAAGCACAAACTCAATTTACGGCTGGTAGTTTTGCTGGCTCAGTCGCTATTACACTTGATGCATTAACAATACCTGCAGGCTCTGGTGTTGATACAACCGTGTTAGCACCATTAAGCACATCGATGGGTAGTGACGGTATCGTGCTCCGTGGTAAAGGAAAAACCGTTGCAGACTTAAAGGGGAAATCAATTAATTTAGTTGAGCTATCTGGCTCGCATTATATGTTAGCGCGTGCTTTAGATACAGTTGGTTTGAGCGAACGAGATGTAAATATTATTAATACATCAGATAGTGATATAGGTTCGATATTTTTTGATAGTAGTGCAGAGGCTGTTGCTACATGGAAGCCTCAATTAAGTGAAATTTTAACGCAGTTTCCTGACAGTACATTAGTTTTTGATTCTTCAGATATTGCAGGTGAGATAGTTGACCAATTAATAGTACATACAGCCTTACTGAAAAAAGAACCGAATTTGGGTAAAGCAATTATAGGTGCTTGGTATGAAACAATAGCGATGCTTGAACCAAGTCACCCTAAGCATAACGAGATCATGGCTTACATGAGTAATGCTTTAAATACGGATCAGGCTAACCTTAAGTCTCAGTTATCTACAATAGATTTTTTTAATCCTAAAACTGCGCAAACTTATATTAAAAGTAACTCTTTTAAGCAATCCTTAAAGGATATCTCTACTTTTGCTTTCGCGCATGGCTTACTTGGTGACAATGTACCTGATGCGGGATATATCGGAATGGAAGCTGGTGATGGAACACTGATTGGTAACAGCAACAATATTAAACTACGTTTTTCAGATACATGGATCTCTCCTTGGGCTGATAAATTTAATACGCCTGCTTTGGTTAAGGAGTAAATATAATGAGCCAATTTTCAGCACTTGAATTTTCGATTCCTTATTCTTGGCCTTTGTCTGGTTGTTGGGATAGTAGTAATACAGCTGTGATTGTGATTGATATGCAGCGAGATTTTCTAGATCCACTTGGCTATTTTAGTAGTCTAGGAGAAGATGTAAGCCATTTACAACGCACCATTGAACCTGCAAAAAAATTACTCAAAGCGGTGAGAAAGCACGATTTTTTAGTATTGCATACGCGTGAAAGCCATCGTCCTGAATTGGTTGATGTTACTGCTAATAAAGGCTTAAAAGCTGCTAGCCAAGGCGCTGCGATAGGTAAACAGGGACCGTTAGGACGTTTGCTTGTACGAGGTGAGGAAGGCTCTGATTTTTATGATGGCTTTGTGCCTGAGCCAGGAGAAATAACCATTGATAAACCTGGTAATAGTGCATTTTATGCTACTGACTTAGAGCATATATTAAGGGTACAACAGATACGTCATTTGGTGATTCTTGGAGTGACATCAGATGTGTGCGTATCAGCAACGATGAGAGAAGCAAACGATCGTGGATTTGATTGTTTGTTGCTAGAGGATTGTTGCGGTGCGGCAACCAGCGATTTGCATGATTCATTGATTGCTAGCCTTGAGCATGAAGGTGGTATTTTTGGCGCACAAGCTCAAAGTCAGGAATTTATTGAATACTTAAAAAATTAACAAATCTAATGGGAGAGAATTAAGATTTAAAACTCAATTCAACTAGGTTGGATTGAGTTTTTTGATAAGGAGCTTTTAACTAATAATTAAATTTCTTTTAAATTTAAAAGAAATTTATTATGTCTCACCTTGTTCGCCTATTTGCCCTGAAACAATATGTAGATCTCGCTGTGGGAAAGGTATCGATATATTGTGTTGTGCAAGGATTCGATTAAAACCAGTGTTAATAGCATGGGTCATTGGTAGGCGATGCTCAGTTCTTTCAACAAATACTCGCGCTTCAAAATTAAGCGAACTATCCCCATGTTCTAAAAAGAAAACCTGTGGCGCAGGTTGAGTTAATATATCTTCTTTATCCGTAAGCACTTGCATCAACAGGTCTCGCACTTTATCCACATCAGAGCCATAAGCAACGCCTATTTTAATCACTACGCGCGTAATAGCATCATTTAAGGTCCAATTAGTCACGTTCTCAGTGATAATCGACTTATTTGGAAGTAGAACCTCACGGTTGTCGAAATCAGTTAGTGTTGTCGCTCTAATAGCAATATTGGTGACGGTGCCCGATTGATCGCCAATGGTAACTAAATCACCGACTCTAATCGGCCTCTCAAATAAGATGATGATACCCGAAACAAAGTTAGCCACAATTTCTTGTAAACCAAAACCTAAACCGACACCCAAAGCGGCAACAATCCATTGTAATTTTGACCAATCTATCCCTAATAAAGAGAAGCCAACAACAACACCTGTTCCTATTAATACATAGCCTAAAATAGTCACTATTGCATAACGCGCACCGTTATCCATAGCAAACCGTTCAAAGAATCCAATTTCAATGACGCCGCGAATATTTCTGGCCGCGACCACGCCTCCAACCATAAAACCAATTCCTAGAATAACTTGCCACAATGTCACACCGCTAGATAACTCTACGCCATCGACAATGGTAGTTTGTTGCCAAAGCACAATGTCTTCAACAATGCCTAATGCGGGCAATAAGGGTTTCCAGACAAACCACAAGCAAACTATAAACAGTAATCTGGTGATCCAGTGTATAACTGCTCTGCTTTGCCGAACGACTTCGTCTTTATTTATATTGTTATTTATGGTCTGTGGTGGGATTAAATCATCACTGTTTTGTGCTGCAGATTCTTCTTGCTGAAGTTTCGCTTCTAATGCTTCTAAGCGTTTCTTTCTTACTATATAACGTCGAAAAGTAACCAAAAAGGTACGCAACATAATGCCATATACCACCGCGGCCAGCACCAGTAAGATACCTGACAAAAATAATTTTGATTGCAATTCGACTGCCGTATCAAAAAAGCCAAATAATGGAAGTAAGCCAATTGCGAACGGAGAAATAACAACAATTGGGAAAGATAAAATAGCTAAGGTGCTGGCTGCGGTACGTCCTTCGACACTGGTTGCTACACCGCTTTTAGGTTGAAAGAACTGATAACTAAATATTGTAATAAAAATAGACCCAATGATGAATGCAATAATAGCGATACCATATCGCAAGTCTGGTTCATCACTGGCGATGGCACTTGCGAAGATAAAGGTTACCAAAGACTGTATCCACACAAACCACGTTAACATTTTTCGAAGTTTATCTCGTGCAATATCACTCCAACCAAAATGTTTATCAAATATGCCATCTTCACGACACATTGAGTGAAAAAATAGTAAAATCAAACTTACAGATGCCATTGATGCAAGGCCTGTGGCAATGCCTGTTGAAAAGCTGCTAGGTTCAGCATTATTGAAGATAATTCCTGCAATCGTGAATAAAAAAATGGGTAGGGGGAAGGCTAAGATAAAGGTTAATACTAGAGCAAGAGGGGTTGTAAGATAAGTATCTTTTCCTACTTTACCAACTTGTTCAACCAATGACCGTAAAACACCTTTAATTCTAGATTGTAGCAGCAAAATTGTAATGGGGAGGGTGAGTAAAAGTAAAGCAGGTACCGTTAATACACCAGCATACACGATATTGATTAAATTCCACCAAGAACTGGGCGATGTATACCACTCAATATTATTAACGAAATTAATGAGCAGATCACCAGATTTTTCTGAGTTTGAAGGTAACCAAATAAGTCTTCGATCTAGAAGTTCTCTCAGCTCGGCACTTGATAACAACAACTGGTTAATCAGTAATTTTTCTTCTGCTATGCTATCAGATTGTTCACTTGATACTTCAATTAAAAGGGTCAATAACTCACGACGCGCTTGCACCAGATTTTTAGCCACTTCTATATCAGCGTTTGTGAATTCAATATCGATATCACTTTTTTCTTTTACTAAATTATCTTTATTTTCTTGACGTGCATCGGTCAGAAATTGTTTAGCGGCAACTTCAATTTGAGCTGTATTACGTAAACTTTCTTGCCACAATATGACATCAAGTTGATTACGAACAGCATCTTCCTCAATTTTATATTTACGTTTCTCAATACGTGCTTCGTTGGGTAAAGACGTTCGTAATCTACGTAATAATTCCCCTAGTTCATCGGTTACTCTTCCTGTTGCCAATACGCGCTCGATGGTTTCAGATGATTGTTCAACTTCTCGTTTTTGGCTACGTAAAGCACTTATGTTTTTTTTGTTATGAGATGAATTGGCCTGCTTGTTGGCGAGTAGTTCTGCAAGCGACAAGTTTTCTTTCGCAATAACAGAAAGCGTTGGCTTTAGTTCAAGTTGACTCAGCATTTCTTTGCTTTGTTTTAAGGTGTTCTCTACTTCTACATTACGGCTTTGCGATAAATAATTTTGTACCCCCAAAATTTTCTTTTCAGAAAGTTCACTTTGTAACCGCATCTGCATAAGTTCTGCATCTACTAATGCTTCTCTTACAGGGATGGTGGCTATTTCTCGTTCAAGTGCTTTTATTGTTGCCGCAAGCTTCTCAATAGTTGCACTTTTTTTATAAAAATCAGCTCTCTCATCAGGACTTGTATCTTGGTTTGGCTGCTTGGTGATCGTATCACTAATTGCTTTTTTATCTGCTAGGGCAGCACTCAGTTCATTTGCAATTTCACTCGCGCGAACACTCAAGTTATCTTGCTCTGTCTGCTTTTCACCCTGTACCCTCAAACGGTTTTCTTGTTCCGCAAGGTCTATTAATAGTTGGTTTTCTAATTTATCAGTCGATTGATCGGGGGTGATTGTTATTGTTTGATTTTTTAAGCGATTATTTTCATTTTGAATCGCTAATATTTTTTGAGGTGCGGTAGCGGCTTTTTCACTGAAGGTATTAGCTAACTTTGTTTGCTCGTCTGCTTTGGTAAGTATTTTTCGAGCATCTTCTAGTGTCGTGAGAATTGGTTTTTTTTGTTCATCAAGTAATTCTGTGTTTTTGTCTAAACGTTCTATTTCGTTAACTATTTTTTTATCGAGACTATTTTGCTGTGCAAATCCAAACGGGGCAAATAAGGTAAGGCTCATCAATAGGAGTATAAAAAATTTTATGTTGTAAAATCCGTTGTATGATTTTTTTATCTTGTACAAAAGCACTCCGAAAGCGTTAGTTATGATTTTATGGTATTTATTATGCAAATCTAGGAATAGAATAAATTAATATGTCATCATAATTAATCTACCTTAAATCCCAATCGTTAATCTACCCTAACCCTCAAAAATTATTTCATACTATGGTCACAGGTAAGCGTTTTGATTGGTTCAGATATAAATAATTAGATCGAAGTAAACTCGATTATTACTATGGGTTTATGCATTAACACCGGGCAGTTGACTGTGGTTACCCTATTTATATTGATACTCTCTCATAAAGAAAAGGCAGAACCTGACCTCCCTGAACCTTTTTTAAAGGGCTCATGGGAAAGTGATTAGGGTGCTTGTAAGTTGTGTATCAAAGTCGTTTAGGTGAGAATTCAGCATTAATTATGAGATACCCATCAGGATCAATTAAATGACTCTTTGTTTGAAGGTTCTGCTCACTGGTTTGAATTGAGGAAAGGTTACTTTGTCTGGGGTTTTTGTTATTAGTGATCGTTAAACCTAAAAAACCATTTTTAATATCAGTGTTATAGCTAAAATTAACATCCTCTTGTGTCCCATCAAATTGTTGAAATTCTAATAGGGTGTCAGAGTATTGCCATAATGTTTCTACAATATTATCTGAATGTTTTATTTCATTAAATGAATCAGACTGCTTATTTGCTAAAAAATACAATGTCATCGCGCGTTCATCGGAGCGGTAGGTATAAACCAGTTCAAAGCCTAATCGTTGATAGAAGGGTAAGCTATGTTTCAGATCTTTGATTCTAAGTGTTGATAAGTTTATATGTGCAACCGAACCTAAGGGAAAATCGATGTCGTCTAGTTTAATTAAATCAGTCTGTGTGTTTTCAATTAAATGAGTTTGAATTAATTCAATACAATAACCATCGGGATCTGTTAGATGGCATAAATAAGCTAAATTAGGAATGACCGTACATAAGCTGACTTTAATACCATTATCTAATAATTTCTGGTGCGCAGTCGCTAAGTGACCAACCGCGATAGTGAATTTCCAATAACCTGATTGTCGATTAGGCTGAGCGGGTACTGAAAATTTTTGTTGTGGATTGAAAACCAGCTCAAGTTGAGCATGGAGAGTCTTATTTATTGTTTCATCACTGCAGCCTCTTTGGTCATAACAATATTCAAGAATATAATGAAGGCCTTGTGTTGATTCATAATGATGAATCAACTGCATACCCATAATATCTAGATAAAAGGTTAATGACTTTTCAGGATTACTGATTTGTAAACGGTGCTGAGTTATCTGCATTTTATGCTCCTTTTAGCGTTCACCTTGTACTTCGAATTCGTCACTAGCAAGTCTAGCATGGCCATCTGCTTCTAAGACCCAGTGCTCACGATGGACAACCCCGAATGCATTATTCATGGTCCAATGTGATGTTAAAATATAACCTTCATCCTCAGCTTCCCAAGTGACCTGTGTGTAATTCACATCTTTAAAACCTTGATCCATTATACCTTGCCAAAAGTCTTGAATTGCCTGACGCCCCTCAAACACGCCGAAAGGTCTTGCTGTCATTACGCAATGTTCTTGGTATTGTGCTGCGCACCCTTTAGCATCTGAATTGTTGAAAGCAGTTTGCCAAGCTGAAATACCTTTTTTACATGCGATTAACGTTATGTTGTCTGTTGTTGCATTAGTCATATAATTATCCTTGATAGAAGTAGTGCCCTGATTGAAATGAACAATAGCTGAGACGAACAATAGCGCTATAATTACTGAAGAAAAACAGCTATATTCATAAACACTGTTTAATAAAAGTAAACAATGACCATGATTAGATTACGTCAAATGTCGGTTTTTGCGCATATAGTGGAAACAGGATCAATCACCGCAGCTGCTGAATTACTCACATTATCAAAGTCTGTGGTGAGTCAGCACCTCAAGTCTCTAGAGACTGAATTAGGCATCATGTTGTTAAAACGTACGACGCGTAAACAAATATTGACCGTCGCTGGGCAACTGTTTTATCAACAGTGTAAAACCCTTAATCAAGTGGCCAGTGATGCATGGAATGATGCTCAACAAATGAAAGCTATCCCGCAAGGAAGAATTAGGATCACCGCTCCCAATGCGCTAATGGAAACCTTAGTCACGCCCGCCATAGCAGATTTATTAGCACAATATCCGTTATTAAACCCAGAGTTAATTAGTCATGATCATCACTTGGATCTGATATCGGAAGATATCGATTTAGCAATAAGAGTAGGGCAATCCCAAGAAAGCGGGCTAAAGCAAAAACGCATTGGTGAGTTTCGAGATGTACTTTGTGGGAGACCTGAATATATTGCTTCTAAGCCGTGGCAAGAGCTAGCGTATATTGGTAATACTTGGCAAGGACATCAGATACGCCATCAGTTTAATCATCATGCAAAGTATCAAGCTGTTTCTTCTAAAGCACTAAAAGTTAAGCAAGGAGATCAAAAAATCGATAGTTTTATTTACAATACTAATAGCCATTGTATTTCAAACTCTTTTTATACTTGCTTAGCATTAATTAAATCTGCATCGGGGATAGGAATTATACCTGATTTTCATTTGAAAAATTTAGTGACAGAACTGCATGAAGTGTTTCCGGAACATCAATTACCATTGAATACTGTCTATGCACTGCATCCCTTTAATAACCAAATGCCGCTGAGTGTTAAGGTCTGTTTACAAGCCATTACGGCTCAATTGAATAACACTACGGAAATGTAGTCGTATTGGCTAAACAGCCAGATGATGGTCGCGCAGTTAGTTTAAACACGATGCTGCGGGACTTAGTTTCCTAATGTTCTTTGGGACATAAACGAAGATAGCCAATTTATATTCAGCCATTAAAAAGGCCACCATTTTTAGGTGACCTCGAAGTTGTGCGTAAAACGGGTCTTATGGTAAATACTGAAATATGCCTAAGGTACTTTCTCCCCTGATGGTATTATTTTACATTCAATAAGTTATCTCTAAATGAGAATGAAAGAATGTTAAAAAGTAAAGTTTATGCATCAGAGTTAATTATTAAGGCTGCACGTAAAGCCCCTTTACTATTCCCTAAGTGGTTAGTAGAGAATATTTGTGAAGAACGACCTGAAGGGTTTGAAAAATCTGATAGGGAAAAAACTCAGGATGGATATAAAACAGCTAGTTTTTTAGAAGGTGATTTTAACTGGAAAGCTATAGCAGTAACCGTTCGAGTTAGTGAATCGGATATTCACTCGATGCATAGATGGATGAAAAAACACACATCGAATTTTAACTATGTTTTAGGCCGGTTTGATGATATTTCCCCTAAATATACAAGCAGAGGAAATGAGAATACCGTTGGATGGGTGCAATATAATAAACCAGAACAGTTATACCATTCCCTTATGAATGTCGAAGATGTTAACTCATATTGCAAGTCTTGTTATGTGTCTATATCCACATTATCAAAAGGATTTAGTTACCTAAACCTATATTTTTTCCTCACAGAAAAAGCTACTAGCGAAGTTCATAATGTCAACGTTGAACATATAAAAAAAAGAACAGAGTTCTACACACTGAATCCATTTTCTAAACAGTTTAAAATTTTAAATTTCTATGATCGTACTCACCTGATCAATAAACTAATTAATCAAAGAATGGAGTGTATAACCAGTAATGTCGTAACAAATGCCAGTGACTTGCTAAAAATATGGGGAATTAGAAAGTCTAATTCTGAATTTGTTGTTATTTCAGATATCTATAGAAACAACGAGTCTCCATACTTTTCTAGTAATAGGAAAATTAAAGCTTGTTCAGAAGTTTTTTTAATAGAAAAGTACTTTGAACACTATGACCTAAATATTTCTGAGGATACGTCCGAAAGCTTTTGTCAATTTAACAAACACGATGAAATTAATACTGGCGCTGATGCAATCTATATAAAAAGCCAATTAAAAGAAACATTTGTTCAACACGAAGATTTTAGCATTAATGGAATGACTGCCTATAATTCACATTTAGTCATAGCTTTACTTATCGATTGTCAAAAACAATACAGAGGTATTTCAGCCAGAGTAAACTCTGTTCTTTTAGATAACTCGAAATCCCCAGAGTCTAATCACAAAACTTTATTTAAGGCATTACTAGACTTAAATAAACTTAATGAAAATCTAACATCGACAAGGAAAATAGCCAATAACGGTTGTCGTAAGAAATACTCTAAGTTTGTAATAACCTCTTCCGAATATTTGCTCAAATTGACAGAAGAGCTTATCGATAGTGTAAAAATAAGAAAAGAAAGTTCCAGAGATGATTTAGAGGTGAAAAATATTCAATTCCACAAATGGTATGCAGGAGGAGTCGGTTTATTAGTTGTTGTTCAAATAATTATTGGTGTCTTGAGTATTGATTGGAAACGGTGGCCAACGATTAAAGGATTTTTTGAATATTTATATGGATTATTTAGTTAACCTTTTTATTGGGGAAATGAAAAAATAAGAAATAAGAAATAAGAAATAAAAAAGAAAACAACGTTAACTATTACGTTCAATCTCAATGCACAAAATGACTCTTATGTTAAGTAGTCGTTTTTTGTTATACAAATAATCGCTTCATTATTAAATCAACACAAAATACTTAAAACTAGTATCGATTAGTAGTTATCAGCTTTAATTAGTATGGTAAAAAATTGAATTAAATGAATTTTTTATTCTAAATATACTATTTTCATTTAGCTTCTTTTCCAATTCCAAGTCCCTAAATAAACTTATTTACTCTCCATATTTGTGGATGTCACGCAAAGGTCGCTGAGGCGTTTTGGAGGGGAAACGACTTAATTAACTATCCTACGACTACTACTGAAAAAGTATAGGGGGTTAATACGGCACGTTAATCAATGTACTGGAATGGAATTCTGAATCGCTGGTTTTTTCTTTGAAGGCTTTTTAGCGGAGAGTACCCCGGTACAGACATAAATCTTCTATTAAACATGATCCGAAGCGTTATTTTCCACATCATCAACATAATCAAAAAAATTTACCTATGGTTAACTTAACACGCTCAGATACTCGGAAAAGAAGTGTATCAAGGCCTGTGATTGGCTAACCAAAGGTGGTTTTAACATCGTATTTACGGTTTTTAGATTTGCGGCTTTCCTGCCTACTGCTGTTAATTTTTACAATATTTCTATCATTATTAAGATTCAAAACTCTTAATTTATGATAATTGTTAACTCATGATAATTGTTGATTCATGATAACTATTTTGAAATTAACGAGTTTCTACCTCAATTACCTTCAAACTCAACAATTTATTTGTCCAACTTGTTTTGTCGATGCCATCAATCCAAATGATTCGACTGTTTCGTGTTTCGCCTTTTCGCAAATAGGTGTTAGGTAATCGATAGCTTGCTTGCCAAACATTAACGGTTTGTTCTGTTATTTTATTGGTTTTATCATCATAAAAACTGATGGCCACCTTAACAATAACAACGCCATCAGTATTATCACTGGATAGTATAAACTTCAAACCAAGGGATTGGTCTCGCCAAATTGAATCACTATAGGTTACTTTTACGTCATTTTTAACGCTAGTATTCAATAAACCCGAGCGTAGCAGTGAAGATCTGTTTTTTAAAGCTTGCTCAGAATTAGCAGGGCTTATTGCATTTGAATTAATGTTGTTTGATGAAATAGTATTATTCACTCCATCTACTGCGTCAGCACTAATGGCGACATATTCCCAAGTGTAATCATCGTGGAATGATATTATGGCTCCGTTATCAAGTGTAGCCGTGCCAATGCTAGCTGCGGACAGCCCTAAAGTGACAGAGCCGAGTAATAAAAATAGTGTGTACTGTAGATAATGAAAAGGCATAAATTTCAACTTTTTATATGGTTTGATTTGATATCAAACATACAGGGTATCTATATGTTCAATCAAAGTTCTGGAACTCAAAGTATTAAACTCACTGTATTAACCTCTCTATATTAACCCCAAAGTATTAAATCCTAAGCTTAGATAAAGTCTTGGAAACAAATTTTTGAAAATTGATATTTTCAATTATTCTTTTATCTGCTTATAGCAACAATAAGTGCTTTGCTAGTTATGCTGTTTGAGAAGATAAGCGAACGTTAAAAGAGTATTAAAGCTTATTGATATTGTATCAAGGTGAATGTGTTAATCGCTGGTTTTTTCTTTGAATTCATGTTATATCCACTAAAAAACATTAAAATCGGGTGAGTGAGTGAGTGACCGTCCAGTCTAGTCATAGCTTAATGCAAAGTTTTCCATTCAATATTTATTACAAAAAAAGATAATTTTGTAAAGTCATGCAGTTCGCGGTGTAAAAAATGGAAAATAACACCATAAATACTTTACAAAAATAGCCGTAAAGACGACTGCTTCACTGCGTAAAACCATCCCTCCTAACACGGTTTTGACTACTCGAATCTCACTTAGGGACAAAAGTGAGTTAGGATCGCTGTCATAAATTTTTTTTGTTCCGTTTCTTCTTAGAGTTTTGCTCGTAAGATTCTTAGTAATTCTTATTTGACCCTATTTATCTAATGCCACCTACAATTAGTTGCTTAAAGTGTCACTCAGTAATTAGATATTTTTTTAGCCTAATAAGTGACCGTGTCACACTTCTTCTGTTTGTTTTTCTCTTCGCTCTAAAATTAATTGCTCAATTAACTGGGTTTTAGTTAGTTTTAATTCTTTTGCTAAAGATTCTAAGGCGAGGTGTGCAGGTAAGGAAATATTGAGATCCAAGCGTCGCGTAGTTAGTTTTTGATTATTCCGTTTTTTATAGGTTCTTAATGAAGAAGATAGTTTGGTTTTTCCAGATTTCGATAAATGCTTTTCTCTAAATTTAGCCGTTTCTTCAGGAGTGGCAAAAGCGGTAATACCTGCTGCTTCAATTTCTTTTTGTGCAAGATAAAGATCAACAAATGAGTCATGTTTAAAATGATCTATTTGTCTTCTAATCCACGCTTCTTGAATATGATAGTGGTCATCAAATGCAGTTACTCTTTTAGTCATATTTCCCCCTATTTGAAATATAACTATAGAACATTGGCGTGACCGTGTCACGATTTTTTGTGTAAGAAACTATATCTCATTTACTCAAAAAAGAGGCTAATAGCACGCAACGGGGAACAAGGATCTTAGTGTTTTTGACTTGTTTACGTACTTATCCCTCTTAGTGAGCATTAATGGTAAAGGCAATCCCCCATTAATTAATGGTTACCTATCCGCAAACCACTTCTTCAACTCTTCTAAGTTATTCTCTGCATCTTTAGTTCGATGTACCATTCGATGGCAGTTAGGGCATAGTAGTATCAAGTCATCTAGGTGAGTCGGTGTATGTTCATCGAGTGAGGAAATTGGCTTGATATGGTGAACTTCAATATAGCCATCGGCCAAATAAGCTGGATATATATCATTAAGATTTGAGTTGCATAGTTCGCAATGAATGAAAGCGTGAGTTTTTAAAAAATTATCTACTTTTGCTTTACGTAAAGCACTTGAACGTTCTCTTTTTTTATGAAGAATGAAGCGATATTTACCTTCCAAATCCATTTTTATTTCAGATGAATGGTCTTCATGACCTGTATCACCATCAACTGGATCTGCCCAAGCAGAATAGATAGCATTAGCGACATCTTCATCTACTTGAAAAACTGTACCTGTAGGGTTAGTGATAATCCGATGCGCACTAACTATGGGATTTAATTTAAAACTCTCCCTGGAGACATCTACATCAGAGAGTCGAACCTCATGGATTTTAATACCAACTTTTATGTCATTTTTATCCACTTCATCTGAAGTCCAGAATTGCTGCCCTAACAAGTCAGGAAAATGAATATCTGAAGCTCGAGTGGGAGCTTCTACGATTTCACCAATAGCAATCATTCCAGCGTCCTTACCTGCTCTCCACAATATCGCTTTGTCACCAATTTTAATTTGGTCTTTATAGTTTGGGCTGCGCCAATAAATATAGGGATGGGTCGCTAGATAGGCATCCATATCATAATATTTGGGATTGCCTTGAAATAAGTAAACATTGCTCATAATAGTGATCCTTATCCTAATCATCCACAACTTCAATGGTCACATGTTTTGCACCAAGGTAAGTACCTTCATCTATTTCATACCGAAGTGTTTCGTCACAATGCGGACAGTCAAAATCTAGATTTGGCTCGATGGATTCATCTTCAATCCAGTCTAAGCCAATGTGTTTTTCACAAGTTGGGCATTCCATATTATTTTTCCTTTAATTGTTCCAATCTCGGGCACGCACACGACCTGTTTGATAGTAGTTAGAAACTAGATCTGTAAAATCTTTAAAATCAGCGTTTTCTTCAACAATACGGTTAACAGATTGCCAATCAATATCAGTTCGTTTTTGTGCAGGAAGAAGTAGTTCACTTTCAGATGGGTTCTCAACAGAAAGCAGAATCACACCAATTCCATTCAGTGCACTCAACATGCGCAGCTCTTGCTCAACACGGCTATCTGCAATGGAGGTTGCCACTAAGTAGCCCTCACTCGCCCATGAGGAGTTACTGACTGCTTGAAAGAATGATTTGCGGACATTACCCATCGTTAGTGCTTTTTTAACTTCAAACGACCATAGGCGAACACTTTGTCCTCCACCTTGTAAAACACAGGTTTTCACATGTGGGTGCCACGTTTGAGCGACAGGCTCCATGGCAACAATGTCAGGGTGCAACCATTGGTTACCGCCATTGCCAAGGCTGTTCTTAGATCGTTTTTCATCTATACGTAAGCAATATAGCTGATGTTCTGAATTCAGGTAGTCCATCAATATGGGGTACAGGTCGTGCTCACTATAGGTGCGGGCTACTTTTTCAGTCTCAATTGTTTCATCATCATGCTCGGAGTCATCAATATTTTCCTGCGCTTGATCGTCGTACCAATAGACTCTTGGGCGAGGTTTATCTTGCCATTTGATATTTGCAGATTGCTTAAGGATACCTTGCTTTTGAGCCCCAATTTCGGCGACAACTTGAGATATAAAATCTCGTTCAGTTTCAAAGCGAGGATTTGCTCGTTTATCAAGATAATCTTCTGGGTAACGTTCAGTGACGGCTAGGGCAATCTGTTTGGCTGTATAGCGTTGGTTTGGGCTCTCTTGAAGAAGTAGAGCAATCTTTTTAGATTGTGATAACTTACTCATTGTGTTCCTTATTCATTCAAATACAACTCCGCCATACCGTCTAAACGGTTTTTAACTTCTTTCCAGTTGGGCATCACGCTGGTCAGTAAGCGCCAGAATTTGTCGCTGTGGTTATGCTCAGCAATATGACAAAGCTCATGCAGAATCACGTAATCAATACACTCTTTGGGTGCTTTAATCAGGTGAGGATTAAGCATCAAATTACCTTTTGCTGAGCAGCTGCCCCATTGTTTGCTCATGGCGAGTACACGAAAGCTCGGGATGCCTTTAACCCACGTTGCTTGGGGTAACAGTTCTGCAACTCGCAGATGAAAGACATGCTCAGCGTGTACCTTGTACCATTTTTTAACGAGGGTTTTGGTCAGTGCTTGTTTATCTTCATTGAAATTTTTCAAGGTAACCAGTAGTTTGCCTCGGGTCATTTTAACGTTAGAGGCAGATTTAGGATCTTCAACTACTTTAAGTACATACCGGCGACCTAAATAGAACTGCATTTCGCCGCTTACATAGTTTTTTGCCTGAACATATTCAAGGTGAACACGGAAGGCTTGCAGCGCATCAACGATCCACTTGGCTCGCTTTATCACTGCTTCATGAAGTTCTTCGCGCAGTGCATCTTCAGGAGCGCTGATCATGACGTCGCAATTAGGGTGAACCTTGATGGTTATTTTTCGTTTTTTGCCTTCGGCTAGCTTCTTACGGATTACCTGATAAGTAACAGCCTGATCCCCATAGACAAAGCCGTATTCCTCTTTATCAGCTTCACTCGCGTTGAATGATGTCATTAGTGATGACCCGCCACACCTAAACGGGTGATCTGAATAATATCCGTGATAACGACTTTAGCTTTATCCATACCGATGCTTTTAAATAATACTGGCAGTAGCTTACGTCGGATCTGATTTTCAATCTCCTGTGGGTTAATTGAAAACTCAGCAACGGCAGCGGTGACGATTTCATCAATCAAAATGGCTGAGTCAAAACACTCATCTTCAGATAATCCGTTTGCACTGTCCAAATGCTTTAAGAACAAGCCGTAATAGGCTTGCACATGGCGTTTAATAGCGGGATCAAGTTCGCTAAATCGGTCGTTTGGAATACCTTCGACTTTGCGCTCTTTAACTTGCTCTTCAAAATCAGCAAATAACAGGTACTGTTTTACGGGTGCATCAAACATCTCTTTGGTTTTATCGATAGCCTGTTTCAGTAGGTTAGAAAAATACTCCTGTGCGTAGGGATCATCAGCTAAGTCCTGATCAATCATCTTGGTGATACGGCCGGTGATCGCATCTTTTTTATTACGCGCTTCATCGTCGCTCATCTCTTCAGGTTTAGCCGCTTTTCCCATATTACCGACCAAATAGATACCTTGCGATTCCTGAATTTCAACACCACCGATATGCTTATCCAGCATCGCTCGAATATTTTCAGAGTACTCATCGTACTTAACCGTTTCTTCGGCATCTTCACGCACTTGTTTACGCAGTTCAGACATGGATTTCAGTGTCTTTTTGTATAATTCACGCTTATCGTCAAAGCTCTTATCTTCAAAGTAGGTAGCCGATTGCAATGCAACTTTCAGACAGTTTGCAAAACTTGTGAGCGCAGAGTAAAAATCCTCTCGTTTCTTTTGATTGGTATCGGTCAGCTGACCATCAATGGTATGGATCTTCGGTGTTAATACTTGGCGTAGCGCAGGCCCATCTTGTTTATTCTGTACACTATCAAAAATAGCCCATAAATCACGGTATAAACCGGGGAGCTTTTTATATTCGGTCTCCATACGATTATATAGACCTTTCAGATCATCAAGATCAAAGCCACCTTTGGTGCGCTCTGCTAATTCTTGATAATCGGCAATGGTGGCATCTAATTCTTTTAAAATACCTCGATAATCAATCAGGTAACCAAACTGTTTCTTTTCGTGCAAGCGGTTGACGCGGGCAATCGCCTGAATCAGGCTGTGCTGTCTTAGCTGTTTATCGATATAAAGCACAGTGTTCTTGGGTTCATCAAAGCCGGTGAGTAGCTTATCAACCACAATCATCAAGTCAGGACCCTCATCTTTGCTAAATTCATCGATGATATGTTTGGTATAGGCTTTTTCATCTAGCCCATAGCCAGCATCATTAACGTTTTCCTTCCACCAATTTTGTACAATATCATTACTTTTAGCATCGACTTTCTCATGGTTCTCACGCGTATCAGGCGGCGACATGGCGACAACGGAGGTTACCTTACCAATCTTATCTAAAAGCATCTTATAGTGAATGGCTGAGGCTTTTGAGTCACAGGCGAGCTGGCCTTTTAGCCCTTGGTGCTTAAAATTCTGGAAATGATCTGAAATATCATGGGCAATCAGCTCTAATCGACCTTCTGTTTGATAGATTTGTCCCTTTTGTGAAAACTTCTTCTTCAGATCGGTACGTTGCTTTTCAGAGAGTTTATCGGTGATGCGGTTAAACCACGCATCAATCGCTTTATCATTGGTACTGAGATCTGCAATACGCTCTTCATATAACAGCGGTGTGACGGTTTTATCTTCGACCGCTTGTTGCATGGTATAGGAGTGGATGATCTTACCGAACTTGTTCTCGGTTTTATCATCTTGCAATAGGGGCGTGCCCGTAAAACCAATATAGGCGGCTTTAGGCAGAGCTTGCTGCATGCGAATATTGTTTTCACCGTTTTGGCTGCGATGGCCTTCATCGACCAACACAATCATATCTGGGCTGTTGTTGTAACACTCAGGTAGCTCAATTGCGGTACCAAACTTGTTGATGATAGAGAAGATAATGCGCTCATTGCCTTTACCTATCTGTTGGGCTAAACGGCGTCCGGTGGTTGCCATTGCGGATTTTTTATCTTTATCTGATAACGCACCACCTGAGGCGAAGGTACGCGCGAGTTGATCTTCTAAATCCACTCGGTCAGTCACCACAATAACACGGCACTTTGCCAACTCTTTAAGCCATACCAAAGCTTTAGAGAGAAATACCATGGTGAACGATTTACCCGAGCCAGTGGTATGCCAGATTACGCCGCCATTACGCGCGCCTTTCTCATCAAAGGAGGTCACGCGTTTAATTAACGCTTTAATGCCAAATACCTGCTGATAACGGGCGACAATTTTGCCGACTTTTTTATCGAACAGAGTATAAAGTCGGGTCATCTCTAACAGGCGATCCGGACGCAACAATGAAACCAATAAACGGTCTTGGTCAGTCACCATTAAATCACCGCGCGCAATCAGTGCAAGGTACTCATCACGTACTTTAGCAGGGCGATGGTTAAAGATTAAATCGCGTTTATTTTGTGTTAATGGCGTGTTCTTTAAGCGAGCAAAGGTGGTTTCAGCAATCTCTTCCTCTTTCCATTTTGCCCAGAACTTATCGCTTGTGCCGCAGGTCGCATACAAACCTTCGTGGCCATTTACCGACATGACCAGTTGACTGTAAGCAAACAGGTGCGGGATCTCATCATTGCCTTGATTGCGAATTGTCTGTGAGACGCCTTCATGAATAGTTGGTTTACCTTCATGCGAAGAGTCAGGACGTTTCGCTTCAATCACCACCCACGGCAAACCATTAACAAAACAGACCAGATCAGGAATACGCTTGCCCGTACCGTGTGCGTTTTCAACCTCCATCTCTTCGGTAAAGTGGAATTGATTATTCTCTGGCGTTTCCCAATCAATCACTTGAATGGTTGGATTGGCTTTTTTGCCCGCGACAAATTCAGTTACACCAATGCCATAGGTAAGCGCGTTATAGAGTTTTTCATTGGCGGCTTTTAGCCCTTCATTCATAGCAGGGTTAGCAAGCTCTTGAATGATATGGTCAATTGCCGCTTGGGAAAGTTTCTGATCTTTCCCCATAAATGAATAGGTTTTATTGACAAGGGCACTGCGCAGCACATCAGGCAGAATAACCGTTGAGCGATTGCCACGCTGCACCAAACATTTACTC
This sequence comes from Vibrio sp. 1-Bac 57, assembly GCF_037546855.1. Lineage (NCBI taxonomy): Bacteria > Pseudomonadati > Pseudomonadota > Gammaproteobacteria > Vibrionales > Vibrionaceae > Vibrio > Vibrio sp. 1-Bac 57. The sequence continues at coordinate 29,841 of NZ_JALAAC010000033.1, forward strand.
GGTGGGATAAACTGGTAGCCAAGGTTAGTGAGTAAAGTGAGCGCAGGAATTTTAGCGCTTTGTTCTTCACGGAAATTGGGTAAAGTATTTTTCATATAAGACTAAATTCCTACCTGTTAGTTAATTTTTCATGGTCAAAACCAGGGGGTAAATGCTTAAAAGTCTCTCGGTCACCTGGTTTTGATTTAAATTGAAAGTATCTTAAACCAGCTATATCTATATCAACCGTTAATACACTTGCATTGTTTCCACCCTTTACGTAAAGCATTGTTTTACTCTCTGTTTTGGTTGGGCGAAGCACACAAGAACCGCCATATTGTGATGTGTTAGATTGCACTACATAACAATGTAAGTCTCTTACTGCTGACTCTAAAATGTGTTGATAGTAATTTGTATCTCTATTCCAAACACATGCAAACAGTAGGTCGACTTCAGATTTAAAGAGGGTTCTATGTTGAATATCGGAAAGTTCAAAACAATTGTAGGTGGCAAAGTTAATACCTTTCCAACGAACATTATGATAATAATCGTATGGCTTTTGCACACTATTAGCAGGTTTAAGGCGTAAAGAATCAATAAGCTCTAGCTCAGCTGGAGCATAGTGATTTTTTAATCTCGCATTTAAAGTGCAAGACTTATATTTACCTGACACTTTAAAGGGTAAAACTTCTATAAGTAAGTTATATGCGTAGTCACCACTTACCCAGTGTTCTAGTCCAAAAATAATTCCTATTTGGTGTCTACGTGCATGTGCAACCATAAAAGGAAGCCAGCTTACTGGAATGGAAACTTCCGGCATTAAAAGCAAGTCAGCTTTTTCTTTTATTGCGGAGTTAAGAACTTCGTAAAGCGTTTTCTGACGAGAGAAACTAACATTAGGTAGCTTATCATTTCTAATTGCAGAGTCTATATCTGATGCTTTAACAACGATATTAGCCAGAGCAACACGGAGACTGTTTGTTTTAACTTTATCACCAACAGTTAAAGTAGATTTTTTTGTTCTTTCATCATATTTGTCATCGGCTATAAAACTGACAGGAAGGTTAGTGCTTGATGATCTAACTTTGTAAGAATGTAAAGTATCAGTTTGCCACTGATTTAAGCTTTCTTCTGGCGAAGTCAGAGAGTTAGGAAGATGAAATAGTTGCCATTCATCTAAATGAATATAACGAGGTGACAATTTTAGCTTATCATCACAAAGTCCCTGTGCTGTTACCCCAATAAATGACTGCTCATCTGTCAAATCATTTTCTAAAGAGCTGTAGTTTGCAAGAGGCCAAGAAACCAAATGATGCCTAAGTAAATTAGATTGTCTAAATCTCCAAGCATATAAGTATAAATTTTGTTCAATGACTATTGCCGATAAAATATCTCTACTTGAGCTATGAAATACTTTATTTACGGGGCCAAATTGAAATGTGCTTGGTTTTTTTAGGTCTAATAGAGCAACCGTTAATGATAAAGATAGGTTGTTGTAGTGTGATAAATCGCGTTTTAACTCATTAGTAAGCTGTTTTCTAACTTTTTTACTATCGGGGTTAATCCCTTCAATTTTTAGTATTTCTGAATTTAAATACTGTAAGAAAGAGCGAATATAATCATACCGTTTAGTAACGAGAGCATACTGATATACCTTTTCCCACAAACGGCTAAATTGAAGCGCACTAGAGCCTTTGAAAAAGAGCTTTAACTCAGGTAATACACTGTTATTATTATCTAACTTGCAGAGTCGGTGGGCAGTAATATGGCTTGATAAATATTTAGCTAACTCCGTTTCATTCTTGGATAATCCTACTATGCTCCGAAGTTTATTAGCAGATCCATCATAGAGAACATCATAGGCAAACTTGCCAAGTTCTTTGTCAATATGTTCACTAGGTAAAAACTTAAATGCACTGCTTCTTTCATCGAGCTCTTGCTTAAAAACTTCTAAGCCAGCTTTACTATGATTCTTTTCAAAATACTGGAATATTAATTTATCTCGTTGAAGTGGCAACTTATTATTATCGACAGTAATATAATAATTATTAGTTTTGCTATCTTGTTGAAGTAATCCATTTAAATAACGTTCAATGAAGCTTTCAATCGGCTTATCTTCATCGAATTTAGGTCTCTTAAAAACAAGCAGAATATCATCTACATATCGCCCATAATAAGCAGGGCGAACAACATCTGAAATGCTGCTGTCGAACTCAGACAAGTACCAATTGGCGATTATAGATGAAGATGAAAACCCGATAGGTAACCAATATTTCTCTTTACAATCAGGATGAGTTTGTTTGGCTAGAAGTGCTGTTTTATGATTGAAATCATCGAAAATATCTTCTAAAAGTATTGTTAGTTTTTCTACTTTTGATCTCTCTTCAGAGTCAGAAATATGAGCATCATACACTTGATTAAATTTAGAAAAATCATAATCTACCTGATAGTAATACGACTTTAAATCAAGTGAAAGTATTGCAACATCATCCTGTTCATTGGATAGCTCAGTTGCAATGTTGATAGCTTGGTCTCGCCATTGATTATACTGTTCTATATATCGTTTAAAAATTTCATGTGAGCAAACACTAGCTTTATTGTTTTCTGGATCTAATTTGGATTTTCTCATCCGATTGCCATAGCAATCTTTAGTAAGGTTGTTATCTAATAAAGAGCCTGCCTTTAAGCTCCACAACACGTCAATAATATGCAATTCTATTGGCGCATTAATAAAATAATTAACCTTACTAACTTGGTATTTTTCAGAAACAGTTACATTAGATATAAATAAACCGTTTCGTTTATTATGTTTTTTTTGAAGTTTATCTTCAGGTCTAACAACCTCTTTGGGCATGAGGTGATAATCAATTGCTGATAGCCATCCTTTAAAAGTAACATTTTCAGAAGGATCCTCATCATTTAATACATCAGTAATCGCTTGGATGGCAGCTTCATACCGATCACATTCAAATTCAGCAACACGCTGCTTCAGGAATAAATTTAAGTTTTCATGATAGGCATAGCTTTTTAAATATAAATAAGCCTGTTCTACAACTGTTTTGCTAAATTCCATCTATATTAACCCTCAATTTTTACGCGATGTATACTGCATCGGAAAGTCTGTGTGTTTCACCCATAAACGAATAGTTTTTGTGTTTAAGTACGTCAGACAGAATAACGGTTGAGCGATTACCTCGTTTTAGCAAGCACTCGCTCGGTGGGATAAACGTATAACCTAAGTTGGTCAGCAAGGTGAGCGCGGGAATTTTGACGCTCTGCTCTTCTCTAAAGTTCGGTAATGGTTGAGTCATGGTTTAATCTTCTTTTGCTATCAATGCAGTTGTCTGCCTTGATTGATATTGATGACGTTGTTTGTTGTCGCTGGCGACTGAGGCGAAAAGGAGGCTAACCAGTAAGCGTAGAAATCTTCATTAGCTTGGAAGTAATCCTTTTCGTTTGGTCTTTTTCTTAATATCTTTGATGCAGTCACGCTAAACAGCAGACAATCCAACCGTTCGGTGATAGGACCTTGCTTTTCGCAAAGGCCTTCCAAATGCCACACCACCTCTTTCATATGTGCTTGTACGCTACGATCGCCACGTTGATGAAAAACACAGGTATTAACAGCGGTATTATACTGTTCGATATAGCCTGTTGCTTCACTCTGATCGATTTTTGGAGCCATTGGCGTGTTATCTACCCAATAACGAAAGTTTGCTTTCAGGTTTGTTTCAAAGCTATTAAGAAACGCAATATCATCGCCTTTTTTGCCCGCAGGAAACAGGATGCAATAACGTGAATGATAGTCCATCACTAGCAGATATTTTTTGCGCTTGATAGACACACAATGCACCACCCATTGCCATTGGAATTCATCGTTTTCAGTACTATCGAAACCATCAGGAAAAACAGGCGTAGCCACTGATTCAGCAATGGTTTTATGTGGTGCTGGCTCAATACAGCTCTGTTTTTTACCTTGTCGAGTCACGCTAAAAAACTCAGCGGCAGCTTTGGTGCAGTTAAATACTAACATTCGCGGTTTCCTTATTGCTCTGTGGCTTGCGCTAATAAGTGCTGACGTTCTTTTTCTAGTTGCAGACGAAGCTCTTCTTCACTGGGTAACTCTGTCATATATTTAGAGGCAAACAGATGCTCGCTATCATTAAGGACGGAGTATTTCGCGACGGTGTGATTGTTTTCGGTACATAAGATCAAGCCGATAGTGGGATTGTCGTCAGCGCGGCGTTTTTTCTCTTCGTACATGCGCACATACATATCCATTTGTCCGACATCTTGGTGGGACAGTTTATGCATTTTTAGATCAATCAGCAGGAAGCATTTCAGGTGGAAGTTGTAGAACACCAAGTCGATGTAGTAGTCGCCATCATCGGTTGCAATGCGCTGTTGACGTTCAACAAAGGCAAAACCTTTACCGAGCTCCAGTAAGAATTTTTGCAGGTTATCAATAAGCGCTTGCTCTAACTCGCTTTCCTGTAAATGCCCGCTGGGCAAACCTAAAAAGTCAAAGATATAGGGATCGCGTAGATAATCTTTAGGGCAGAGCGCTAACGCTTGAGTCTTTTGTTTCGCTTCATCTAACACCGGCTTTAAATCGTTTTTACCCGCTTGTGTGGCAAGTAATCGCTCATAATAAAGCGAACCGATTTGTCGCTCTAATGCGCGTGCCGACCATGCCTGCTCAATGGCTTCATTTAGATACCACTGCCGAGCGTTTTCATTTTCAATACGAGTAAGGGTACGATAATGGGTCCATGATAATTCGAGACGCAGTGCGTCTCGAATTGGAAAACAAAGGTAAAGTGCGCGCATTTTACGCAGATTCGTCAGATCAAAGCCTTTGCCAAATTCTTTGGTTAGCGATATCGATAATGCTTTTAATACGGCTTTGCCATATTCAGCCCGACGTTCGCCTTGTTGCTCATCTTCAACAATGAGTTGACCTATCTGCCAATAGGTTTGCACCATCGCTGAATTGACGGCCTGAACAACCTGCTTGCGACTTTGGTTTAATAGTGTGCGAATATTAACAAATAACGCCTCACTATTTTGGGTTAGCTGATTTGCCATTATGCAGCCTCCGATTTAACTCTTTTTTTACCCGTTAACAGTTGCTGCATCAACGCTTTTTTCTCTTGTTTAAGATGTGTAAGTTTAGCTTGTAATAGTTCGATCTCTTTATCGGCAGCGGTGAGCACAGAAGCGATTTTCTGTTGTTCCTGTAAGATTTTTGGAATTAATAATTTAAGTTTTTTTGAGCCTTGAACATCTAAATGCAATACAGTAGATCCACTTGCTCGGGCTCTCATGAAATTACGATTACAAGGTAACTTTAGTGAATAGTAAATAAACTGCTTATTGACAGAGGCATTAAGTTGTAATTTCACTAAATCCATCGATATATAACTGTTATTAAATGGTAATTTAGGTACAAAGATTGGAGCACCTACAACTTCAGCATTTCTAGTTAAATCTGTTACAGCAAATACAACATCCCCTTTAACTACTGCAAATTTTTCATCCACATTAGATAATAAGTATTTAATCCCTTTCGGACTGTAACCTCCACCTCTTTGAATACTTTTTAATGTAAGAAATCCATTTGCAGTAGCTTTTTCTGAATACTCGCTAGATTTATAGGTATAACCTTTTTGATATTTGGCTATATCACCTAAGCGAATCTCTTCCCAATCCCCCTCAAACACCATCCCCGTTTCAGGGTTGAGTAAACGTTTTTTCCCCGTCAACAACTGCTGCATCAGTGCTTTTTTCTGCTGCTGGCTGGTTGCAATCAGCTTTTCAGTGGTGGTAATCGCTTTATCCCAAGTGGAAAGGATTTTGGCGATTTTGCGTTGTTCTGGGAGGGGGGGGAGTAAACAAATAACCGATTTAAGCCTGTCGGGAGATGTGTGTTTTACTTTTGTACCTGTTGACTGCTCTGTAATTTGCTTTCGGATATACGGCGAATTGTAGGTCAAATAGAGAAATTCAGAACAAACTGATTCATGAGACTTTATTTGGATTAAACCAAGTCGTTGATTGTGCAAGTAACGGTTGTTCTCCGGTACAAATAATGTACTACCTAATAGCCCTGCACCTTGCTCTGTCATTGCTATTAATAGATCGTCTTTAGAAAGCAGGTATCCCTCTGGAATCTCACCGATATAGTATTTGGTTTTATTTTTTTGATTCCGGAAACCTCCTGGTTCATAGAAACTACCTGGAGTTAAAAGAACATAGCTACCTTCTTCTCTAAAATACTCACTTTTAAAAGCAAAACCATGCTTTATATGAATATAATTCTGAAGGTTTGTTTTTAACCACCCATTAGGCACCATAACCCAACTCCTCTAGATAACCCGCCATTTCTGCTTCCAGATTCGCTAATTCACCTTGCAGCGCCAAACGCTCGCCACGCACTGCCATTAAATCAATCTCGGCTTCCTCTTCAAAGGTATCGACATAACGCGGAATATTAAGGTTAAAATCGTTCTCGGCTATCTCATCAAGCGTGGCAAGGTAAGCATATTTATCCACGCTTTCCCGTTTTTTGTAGGTATCAATTACCTTCTGAATGTTCTCTGTGGTGAGTAGGTTTTGATTTTTGCCAGATTTAAACTCACGGGAGGCATCAATAAACAATACTTTGTTATCATCTTTATGCTTTTTGAACAGCAAGATAGCAGCAGGGATACCGGTGCCAAAGAACAGTTTTTCAGGTAAGCCGATCACCGTATCTAACAGGTTTTCTTCAATCAGTTGTTTACGGATCTTACCTTCACTCGATGCTCGGAACAGTACACCATGTGGCACGACCACACCCATACGCCCTGTGTGTGGTTTAAGGGTTTCAATCATGTGTGAGATAAAAGCGTAATCGCCCTTGGTTTTGGGTGGCACACCACGGCGAAAACGACCAAAGTGGTCATCGGCGGCATTTTCATGGCCCCATTTATCTAATGAGAATGGCGGATTTGCCGTTACCACATCAAAGTGCAATAAACCGCCTTCTTTGTCCTGTAGCTTAGGGTTACGAATGGTATCGCCCCATTCAATGCGGTGGTTATCTTCACCGTGCAGGAACATATTCATCTTAGCCAGAGACCAAGTTGAGCCAATTGCTTCTTGTCCAAATAGCGCATATTGCTTAGATCCATTGAAGTTCAGTTGGATCTGTTTACCACACTTCATCAATAGTGAGCCGGAGCCACAAGCGGGATCGCAAATCGTATCGCCTTCAGCGGGTTCAAGAATGATAGAGAGTAGATCCGACACTTCAGGTGGCGTATAGAACTCGCCCGCCGATTTACCGCTGCTTGCCGCAAAATGTTTGATCAGGTATTCGTAAGCGTTACCAATCACATCTAACGAGCCAACACGACTTGGACGTAGGTTAAGGGTTGGCTTGCCAAAGTCTTCGAGTAGGTGGCGAAGAATATCGTTCTTCTGTTTTTCATCACCGAGTTTATCGGTATTAAAGCTGATATCTTGGAAGACATTTTTTAGCTTAGTGCCGTTGGCTTCTTCAATCGCATGCAACGCTTGGTCGATACGTGAGCCGTTACCTGCGGTATTGCGCAGCTCATAAAGATTCCAAAAAGTAGCACCCGCTGGAATTTTGAAAGACTGACTTTCCATCATTGCAGCAATTAGCTCTGGTTCATCACCATGCTCCGCTTTGAGTTGTTCGGCTTTATCTTGATGCACATCGGAGATGTATTTCAAAAACAACATGGTCAGAATGAAGTCTTTATAGATGGAAGGGTCTATCGTACCACGGAACGTGTCACACGCCGACCATACGGCTTTGTTGATATCATCTTGGTTTATCTGATCCATTTTTATATTCCAATTATTTTAATAAATTTTGAGTAATTGCAGCCAACTGCTGCTTGCGGTTTTCAATAAGTTTTAAATGCACCTGTTTCTCTTTAAGCGCACATTTTACAACAGCCATCACCTTTCGCTGCGTCGCCAAATCAGGAAAAGCTAAAGGAGTTTCTTCAAGCACGCTCCGCCTGATACTAACCTGAGCACTTCCTTCCGCAGTTTGCTGAAAATAATTCTGCACCGGCAATTGATTTAACTGCCAGGCTAAAAATTCCGGATCAACCTGCTCACTTGTAACATTGATTACAAAGAAATGCTGTGAACAAACAGCCTGTTTTACTGGGGTATCAATGGCTGCTGCCGTTATTCTCGGCCCTCTGGAAACAAATACTATATCTCCGGTTTTTAACCACTCAGGCTCGTTCCTACCAGATACATGAGCTTTAATAAGGTTCTCCCAGTCAACCTGACTGTCCCCATTTATATTTTTTACTTGAATAACAAATCCATTACCTTCGCTATCTTCTTTTATCGCTCCGCGAAAAGGGTGACCCGCTTTGATATTTGCTATCTCTTTAAGTAACATTTTCACAAATAAAACTCCGCACCATTTCAATGATGTAAATAATTACTTGTTATTGTTAACTTGTCAAGTAAATTAAGTGGTTATTTAGCACCATCCTAATGATGCAGATGGTAATTGACACTGTCGTTTTATCAATGTAATTTAAAAAGACACAGAAGTGCATCATTGGAATGGTGCTTTATTTAATGAGGGTGGAGGAGGTTGTATGAAAGAAGAAGCGATAATTTATGAAGTAACAATTGAGTGGTTAGAAGATAGAAAATTAGTCAATACATCTTTTGACCCAATCAAAATGGATTATGCGCCAAGGGTTGGTGATGTCATCAATGTCGATGGCATTTATAACGAAGTAATATCTATTGTTTACAAATCGAATCAGCCTATTTGGTTAACAGCGTATGTAAATATTATTGGCGACTCGCTTGAGCATGAAAAATGGGTTAAGGAAAAATTAATTGATGTAACGCCCTCTAACCCACAAATTACATTTATTTAATAAAGGAGAAACATTATGAGTAGCGAACAAATTATTAACGGTCTGTTAGATCAAGGTATTTTAGATAACGAAGAACAAAAAGTTAGTGGAATTGCTAAGTTAGCTGTAGATAAAGGATACGATACTTTATCACATGCACAAAAATCCGTTATAGCCCCATGGTTAACTGCAAACTGTAGCGGTTCAACTGATCCTGGTGGGCATCATAATGGATGCTCTGTAGAGTTAATAGGAGATGAATTAGTTGACGCTCTGGATTTAGCCGAAGATTATGAGTCTATTCAATGTGAAAGCTGTCGATCTGATGATTCATATTATGGTCACCAATACAGTAAATTAATGGAGAAATGATACAGTCTTAAACGAGAAATTTAAAAAAAGTAGGAGGAGGTTATGAGGCAAGCATTTAAAACCGTTAGTAAATCAAAATTGAGAAACTATGGCAATGATGATTTCTTTTATCTCTCAGACGAAAAATTTAAAAGATTATCAAAAGCTTTAAATAAAGAGGAAAAATCATTCGCTTTTAACTTGAGAAAGCGAGATAAAAAAGGTAACCCGTTACTTTCTGATTCGGACAGAGAGGCTTTTAATAGAATATTAATTAAGCTTAGAAACGCGATTCATGGAACTTATTTTAAAGAGGTATTGAAGGCTGCGAAGTATTACACTGATTGCGGTAAGGGTAAGTACTCACAAGAAGTAGACCGACTTATGCATCTAGCTATGATCAAATACTCAATGGGTAATTGGTTTCCAAGTGAGCAGCAAATACAGAACTATGAAGTATTCGATGACTTGCCTTATAGTGAGCCTTCAAAGAGTGAATTAAAAACACCAAAGCTTACTAAATACGAGCTAAAAAAAATAAAGTTCATTTTATATGCAGCTTATTTGATCTCAATAGTTCATAGAATATCGGTTAAAGATAATGACTCGAAAACTCCTTTTAAATTAATTAGATTTGATTTTGATTCATTTGATTTACAACTAGGTTATACAGCCTTTAATGAAAACTATACAAGTTTTGGAATGGATTTACGCGAGATATTATTATCAGCACAAGGTGATTCCATAGAGCATTTTAGTGATAAGTGGAACTTTGGCCAGGCATTCGATATCGCTGAAGGCAGAAGTTTTGACGATACCTGTAAAATTTGTAATCTTGGCTATGTGGTAAGGGATATTTTTACTGGATTTACTAATTGTAAAACATGTGAAAGAAGAAAAATATTCTCAGAAATGGGGATCACTTTGAACGATGATGTAAATGCAGATAAAGCTGATGTTTTATTAAAAGCGACCTGTAGTTTTTGTGGTTGCGATATCCACAATGCCTTAACTTTTACCAAACGAAAACAAAAACGTTTTATATGTGATTGTCGAAAGCCGCAGAAAAAAAAAGCAGTTAAACAGATTACAAAAGTTAAGCCGGTAACTAAAAACAAACCAAACCAGACAACAACATCGGTAACCAGTGATGGGCGTATAGGGCAAGACTATTTTAAATCGGAAGTAACGAAAGTCTGTAATGGTTGCTGCGTGGTAACCGGAGTGCAAGATCAAACTCCGAGCATATTGATTGGTAGCCATATAAAATCTTGGGCTGATTCTAGTGATGAAGAGCGAATGGATGGACATAATGGTCTTCTATTGGCACCTCATATAGACAAGTTATACGACAAGCACTTAATAACTTTTTCAAAGTCGGGAAAAATTTTAGTATCTAAATTATTAAATGAGAGCGTGTTAATTGTCTGGGGAATAGATATCGAAAAACAGTATTCGCTAACAGATATACAACACGAATATATGAAATGGCATCGCGAGATATTCAAGAAAAAGCAAGAAAATATTTAGCTTAAGTGATTCATGTTATGGACACCAATACAGTAAATTAATGAAGGAGTGATATCATTTTAGACTGCACTAAGGCTGCTATTTGATAATAAACGGTAAGATTAAATAGGGATTCCAATTGAATGACAAAAATGAATCCCATTTATTATTAGTATTCTATCTATTTAAAGAAAAAAATTTAAATAGTTACAGTGTAACTCTAGGTTTATATGGATTGCGTCATAAGCAATTTAATGTGTATGATAGTTTATCTATCATTCTCTTTTTGGTTTACCTGAATATTCAGTAAGTTAATAATTTAGAGAGTGTTGTTCAAAAATGATCTGCAAAAGTTGCAATAATTTGTTCTCTAAACATACCAAGCATTTCAATAGTAGGTTGCTCTATGCTAGTCATATTTCCTGTCGAGGGGACATTATCTCCGATTGACTGATGGGGTGCTTCATCTGTGAAGTTGTCCCACTCAAACAATGAATTCGTTGATATTTCACTTTTTTTCTTGGACTTATTTAAATTATCACGATCCTCGATCTGCAGATCCACTGTCGTAATTACATTGTAATCAGGTAAATCATCTTTAATGCGATTAGCAAAATCAGAAAGCTTTGGTTCGGCAAATGTGTATAACCATGCTTCTTGATTTTGTGCATCACTGATTCTTAAAATACGACCTAATACTTGCCTGAAGTACAGTTCTGTTTTTATTCGGCTCAAATGGCAACAAACTTGTAAACGCGGAATATCAGTACCTTCAGACACCATACCAACACTTACAATCCATTGAGTATTCGAATATCGAAAGTGTTCAATAATTTCTGAAGGCTTTGCTTGCTTATAAGTAACCAACACCGCAGTTTGGTTAAATGTTTCTCGAAGTAATCTAACAATTTCAATGGCATGTTCGACAGATGCAGCGACCACTAGTGCTCCTGCATTAGGGTTACTGTTTCGTATTTCCTTTAACTTATTACACCCGCGATTAAGAATATCTTTCATTACATAATCATTAGTGATGACGGAATGATAGGAAACTATTGATTGATTCAATAATTCTTGAATACCTGTAAATACTTTCTTTTGGTTATCTTCATCTGTAACAGATATTTTTTCGTTATCAATTAATACTAAGGTAGGTATTCGGCACACACCATCTTGTACAGCATCTTTTAAGCCATAGATATAATCACACTGAATTAACCCATCAGGATCACTGTAGTTTGATAAAACTATTGGTGCATTATCAGATCGCCATGGTGTACCTGTTAACGCGAGGGTGAAATTTGCTTGCTGTTGAATGTTTTGAATTATTTCTTCACCCCATGCATTAGCATTTTCCAGTGAAGATCCTGAACAATGATGGATTTCATCAAACACGACTAATACGCGATACTTTTTAAGTAATTGCCAAAAATCTTCTTTAAAAAACATTATGTTTTGGTAAGTATAGGAGCAACCAACTGCACCGATAACGCCATCAAACCGAGCGGCAAACCTTTTGCTAAAAGTATACGTTATGCTTTGAGCGACAGTTATTGAGGGAGAGAAACAAAGAACAAAATCAATTTTATCTTGCTCATGCAGTTTTGCTGCAACTTCAGCAGCCATTACTGTTTTTCCTGCTCCGGGTGTAGCTAAGCATAGAAAATGCTTACTAATTTCCTGATAATGTTCCAGTGCTAACTTAACGCTCTCGGCTTGCCACTTTCTTAATTGCATTGTGTTTCCGATTGAATAGCTATGATTGTTTGTAGGGCTTTTATTTTTCCTAAAAGTTTTGAGCTTTTATCACGAGCTAGATGGTACTTCTCTCTAAGTTGTTCTTTCATTTCAGGAACAGAGTCTAATAAACGGATATACTCTTCCGATTCGCCAATAGCTGACATCATGTCAACTTTGTACTCTTTTAGGGTTTTTTCTAACATTTTTATTGAAGACTCATTTAATTTTTTTTCATTAGAAATGGGGGATGGCTTTTCATCTAAAACCTCTTGGGAAGAATTAGAAAGAAAAGTGACTTCGTTAAATAGAACCGTTTTTTTATAAGTTATCTTATGCGAATTTTTTGCACCATTCTTAATTAACAAGTCAAGCTTAACTAACCTCACAATCTGTCTGTAAACATATTTACGCGTTTCATTTACGCATAAAGTTTCTTGTGAGTGACGCAGATACTCATCTCTCAGCTTAACTACTGTAAATTTATTGAATGCCTCATTCTGTAAAATATTAGCAAGAAGAACATTCATTTTTATATTCATCATAAGTTTTTAACACACCAAATTCATTTGCTCCGATAGCGGAGCAATTTTAGGTGTTTTCTCTGTGACAATCAAGCTCTGATAACGGAGCAAAGAGTCGATGAATATTGTTGGTGAGAATGTTAGAAAAATACGAGAAAAAAATAGTTGGACCCAAACACAATTAGCTGCGAAATGTAACTTATTAGAATGGAATATAAGCAGGGGAACTTTAGCAAAAATTGAGGCTAAAGTGAGGCGTGTTACTGATATTGAAGTGAAGTTGTTGGCTGAGGCTCTAGAAACGAATATAGAAGCTTTATTTTTGAATAGACAATAAAAGTCACAACCAATTTAGCTTACAGATGAATACTTTTGAAATTGTGATAATTAGTTTTAAATTTAAATGTCCATCGACATCTCTTTAAATTATTATCATATTCGAGAACATTGTTTAGATAGACAGACACAAAGGTCGCTCAACTACAGGTACATCTTGCTACGCAAGAGTGCAGAATAAGATGTGGACAACGCTTCGCGTTGACACACAACTTATTTCCGCTTGCACCCGTAGTCACTCCTTAAAGTTATAAATTATTTTTTGTTTTTTAAAAGATCAACCAAATAGCTGTTACGTTTGTGGGAGTTGCTTGGTAGTTTTGTGATCTCATTAAAGTCTTGTTGTGAACCTACAATATGAATTTCGCTCTCAGCCCTAGTAATAGCGGTATAAAGCCACGCTCTATCAACTATCCTACCTTTTTGTAACGCGATAATAATGCGTGGAAATTGCGATCCTTGCGCTTTGTGGAGCGTAATGCAGTAACCTAATTCCATACAGTCCAATACAGCCTGCGTAACTTCAACTTTATCACCTGTATCTAGCACAACAGATCCATAGCTTTCACCAACGAATTCCACTGATGACAACACTCCCAATGAGCCGTTTTGAATGCCTTTATCATAATTGTTTTGCGTGAATAGAATAACGTCACCCTGACGTAGGTCACGGAAGAACTTTTCACCATGCAACTCAAACTCAAGTCTTTGCCCGTTAAGGTTTGTAGCGTTTTGAGTCAGATTGTTAATGTCAGCAACCATCGCCTTTGTTGCTCCCATTATACGGCTATTATCAGGGGAAGCTTGGAATAGCGTTGTACAGGTTTGAGCAATTTCATTTTTCTGTGTTTCATGAAAAGTAATCGCCCCAGTGCTAATGTTTTCAGGCACAATCCCAGCGTTAATTAACTTTGAATACTCAGGTATCCCAGTTGATCCGTCTTGTCGTTTAACAATGTCTAACATGGTATTTGCGATGACCTTTGACTCAACGATATCTGATAACACCTTGCCACAGCCGATCGGTGGTAATTGGTCTGGATCACCTGTGAATATAATGTGTGTTGAGGGATGTAAATGGATGACCAATCGGTACATGGTCGGCAGATCAATCATTGAAGCTTCATCGATGACTAACAGGTTTTTAGATTGTTCATTGCTTGGTTCAATGACTTCCTTACGTAGTAAAGCCGCAATCGTCATTGTTTTGAATCCAATCGATTCATGCAAACGCATAGCCGCTCGGCCTGATAGTGCTACCGCATGAATCTCATAGCCTAATTGATGATAAGCCCGAAGTGCGGTTCTTAACACCGTTGTTTTGCCCGTCCCTGCACCGCCTGTAATACAAGCTACCGCATTATCTAAAGCAGTCATTACAGCTTCGCTTTGGCGTTCTGTTAACTCATAGGGCAATTCATTAGCCGCAGACAAATAGGCCAAATTTGCATGCTCATTATATAAGTTTTTTTGCTTAGCAAGTGCTAATAGTCGTTTTGCGACTACAGATTCCATCAGGAGCTGAGCTGTTGGATGGTAGGTGCCAGTCTCATTATTTACAATGAATTGTGCCTTTTGATGACCAGTCACAAATGCTTGGCTTGTCAGTTCGGCATTACCAAGAAGTTTCTTAACGGTTGGTTTAATGGCGTTCCGTGTGATGTAAGTATGACCTTTTTCAATCTCTTTTCGGATTGCCATTTCCAGTGCGGCACTAAGTCTTCTTGGGTCATCCTGTGTAACATCGCTCTTAAAACCTGTTGTCTTAATGATATCGTCAATGGCACTAAAAGACAGACCAAAACCAATCAGTGCGTAGGGATTACCCTTGATAACGTCTATGGAGGCTTCGCCATGATGTTTAAGTAGCCGTTGCTGTACACTGGCGGGGACTTTGTGCTCACTCATCCAGTTGCAATACGACAGATTCTTATACTTGGCGTAGCCTTTAAAGAGCGCCTCTATTGAGCCTTCGTTTAGAAGCGGTGTCAGGCGTTCTCTGGACTCAGACGTATCTTTTCTCAAGGTAGCATGGAAGTCTTTACC
This sequence comes from Vibrio sp. 1-Bac 57, assembly GCF_037546855.1. NCBI lineage: Bacteria > Pseudomonadati > Pseudomonadota > Gammaproteobacteria > Vibrionales > Vibrionaceae > Vibrio > Vibrio sp. 1-Bac 57. The sequence goes on from NZ_JALAAC010000033.1 coordinate 45,232, forward strand.
TAGGAGCTGCCAGAGCGCTCTGGCTTTGCTTTCACCAATCCCTTTGAATACATTTTCCTTTGCGATAAAGCGTATCAGTTGCTCACCTGTTTCGGGTAAGGCACATTCAATATGCTCTGGTGATTCATAGGTGTGTTGCTGCATTACATAATCGCCAGTTTCGACATCTTTAATTTGGCGAGTGCCTTTGACTGACCAATGCTGACCTAGCGTGGGTTGAATTGGGATGCTATCTGGGTTAGCTTTGATGGTGACATAATATTTGCCATTATTGGTTTTGTAAGAGTCTAGCGCCAGTGGCACACCGCTAAATATCACCAATTTAGTTGAGCGATAAGGGATGCTTGTAACGCGCATTTTGTCTTCATTCAAAACGGTATTCATCGTGGCATTAACCCCATTTCAGATAGAGTTTCAGACAGCTCACCAAAGCGCTCAAGTCGCTTTTCAAGCTCTTTAACCTTGGCTTTCAATTCAATGTTCTCTACCTCTAATGACGACACGCGCTTTGAATCTAATAACTTACGATTTGTCGTGCTGTCGTAGGCTTTAGGTTTATCCGCATTCTTCTTGGCCGATTCCGTTAAAGGAGGGAGCACACCTTTGTCACGTAGTTCATCTTCTAATGCCTTGAGTGTTTTCTTGAGGGCTGGGTTTTGATTTAGGGCTGATTTTCCACAGCCGATACTTTTCGCCACTTCGATGCGGTTAAGCTGACCTCTGAACACGATTTGTTTAAAGTCATCATCCGTCTGTGTAGCTTTCCATACTTCAAATGCCTCAAGGTTTTGCTGCGCTTTCTGCTGACCACTTGCCATATTGCCTCTCGCTATTTCCTGATTTGTGGTTTAATACGTTATAAATTGTTGGGTTTTTACTTATTGCTGCGCTTAACGTCTTGTAATGTCTTTTGAAACACATCCATGATACTTGGGTTAGCTTTACCAATGCTGGATAGTTTTTGAATGAAAGCTTGAAGCTTTCCAATTTCTGATTGTGCCACTGCAAGTTCTGCTTCTAGTTGGATTACCTTCTCAGCTAAATCCACATCTTTCTGTAAGTAAGCAATAAGCTCTTTGTTGTCAGATGCAACAGGCTTGCCCCTTAATACTTGCTTTTTTTCCTTAAACTCGTGCTTGATATTCGCGTATTTATCGAGTGTCTGTCGAGTTGTGGTAATGCCTAAACTGGATTCCACTTTTGTAATGAGCAAATCCCAAGTTAACTTACCTTCCCAGCTTCTAATAAGGGCTTGGATGGAAATTTGCTGTTCTGTTTCTAATGATTTAATTGCCATATTATTCCTCTAAAATGAGCCTAAGAAGCCCAAGAAGTTATTCGTAGCTTCATCTTTGATTTTATCCTTATTTGCCTCTATCGCAGCTTGAAGGGCATGCTCAGGATTAGGGAGTGACAACTTTCGTTCTTCTACGGTTTTTGTGTCTAAATTGGTGATCCTCATGCTGTTTGAGCGAGTTAGAAATCGCACCATACTGCCTTCTTCTATAGTGTCATCGGACAGCACTTCAATCAGGTTTTTTAGCATACATGTATTGCGATAATGGGTTCTGTACCACTCCTGCATCCCTTTACTCGTTTCAAAGTTAATAGCCTCTTGTACCTTTTTCAAGTTATGAGTTTGTACCTTTAAATCCTTCAGTAACAAGTCTATGGCATCACTATCATGTGTTACATGGCAAGATGATGAGCATAGCGTACATTGCGTTTCAAACTCCGTCATATAAGTGCAGGGTGAGAGTGCTAAATTCTGAGTGCAAAATCCTGATTCGTGAACAAAGGTCGGGGTTTCGTTGTTGATAGCCTCGTTATAATTATTCATGGTCACAAGACGACGACTTACCTTTTCTTCGACATTGCTTGATAGCTCATCAGAGAAAGAAATATCACAAATCACAGAAGCGTTCTGTGCATCCGTTGTATGGATGTATGTCAGCGTTTGCTCTGCGCTCTTTCGGCCTGATAGCATGGAAATGAGATGGTGAGGAAGTCCTTTTTTCGCAAGGTAATCATTTTGCCAATGACGTAATTGGTGCGGCTTGAGCAAAAAGCTTGATGAAAAACCGTGTCGCTCAAAGATGGAAAGTCTAGTTTTAGTTGCTTTTATTAAATCGTCAGAGAATAAATCACTTAGCGAGCTAATGGGTGCTAAAAGGAAAGGGTTTTTGATTTGGCCGCCTAACTGTTTTTGGGTGTAAGCAAATAATGCGTTATCAAAGTCCACATACTTACTTTGGTTCTTATTGTAACCCTTTAGTTGGCTTTGATTCTTTTCGATGGTGAAATTCTGAAACTCAGCCACAGTGAGTTCTTGCTTGCCTCCTGTGTAATTACTGTACTGCGCTAAGGAGATGTGATTACAACCTGTAAGCAAATTATTGTAAGGGCAGTTAGACTTAAAGCTTAGTGTATCGAACGCTTTAAGCTGTGCGATGGACTTGATGAATACGCCATCGCCTCGAATTGTTTTACAGATAGCCCCCTTGGTAGTCGGTGTAACTCGAACGTATTTGTCGCTATCGTCAAAAAAACCTAGCAGTAAACCAAGATGCAAAAGGTTTGTTGATTTATTCATCGAAGGTCTAATGAGTGCGAGGTTTTCGTCGCTAGGTTTAAATTCACCCAGCACTTCCTTTAAGGGGCGTGCTGGCTTTCGATAGAATCTTGCTAATGCCCTTGTTGGTTCAGTCGCAAGGATGGTGTAGTGCAGTGCTCTATCTAGGCTATCAACCATTTCTGCATTAATGTGATTTTGGTTGTCCTTCCAGCCCTTTGAACCTCGCCAGTTTAGAAAGTGAACGGTTTTTTCTTGCCCCTCAACAACCTGTGTATGTGACTGTATGCGCTGCGGAGTGAGAAGGACTTGCTCTGCACCGATTCGATTAGGCGAAGCCATTCCAAGCGCTCCCATGGTACAAGTAAAGCTGTCTCGTTGCCCTTGCGCATAAGATAAAAGCGGTTCCCAAGCATCAATATTTTCCTTGTCATCATCCTGATAGCGTGGAATGACATCATAGAAGATAGCTCCGAGCGCGAGTAGCGCCTTTTCCGAAGGCAGTTTTTTTTGTTCCGCCTCCAGCGCATCATCGCCACTCTTACTTCGTGTTGTATTGACTGTGTTGTTAATATAGGGCTGACAGCTTTTTGCTAGCATTTGGTGTTGATGTAGCCAGTTGATGAAATTTGGTAGATTAGCGAGATATTTCATCGAATCAATGGAATGTTGAATTTCATCAAGGGTAGCCGTAGCGACATTTTCATCGAGGTTGCAAAGGAAATATCTCGCCGCCGTTATTTTGCCTTGTTTTATTTTTTGGGCTACATTTTCTTTTAACACATCAAGCATATAGGCAAACAATAACTTGTGTATCTCAGGCTTTAATCGGTCATCGTCAGTGAAGCGTGTACCTATTTTGGGATTATTTCTGTTTAGATTACAAAACAAAATATTGATGCGCTTATTATCAGCGTCTGTGAAAGTTACAGCAATATCATTCCATGAAGCAGGCTCTCCTTGAGCGTTGCTAAATCCAATGAGTGGCTGCGCTTGCTTTTTGGTAACGTAAGCACGTTGGTTATCAATATAACGGTTAATTATACTCATGTTTATCCTCCAACTTTGATTGTTTTTCGCTCTTTACACAGAGCTATCGTCACTCTGATATAGAGAATAATAGTGTGCAGCCGCTTAACGGTGGCTGGATGGCCTGATTGACTATTTATAGCCAGTTTACGCTCTGCTTTATCTAAATATTGCTGATGATTTGCGGTTTCTAGAGGGCGAAAGTTATCACAAGGGTAACACCCCATTGGCGCTCCCCCTTTTGACTGACAGCTTGAACAGTTGGTTGGATTAAGCTTGTGCCCCATCTCTTCATCAAAAGGGCTTTTTATTTTGAAATCGGGATGCTGCTGTAATTTTTCTGAGGATGTGCTATCAAAT
>NZ_JALAAC010000034.1:0-45988 GCF_037546855.1 Vibrio sp. 1-Bac 57
GCCTTTCGAACAATGTCAACGTCTTATTTTAACTTAATTTCAAACCGAAGCTTGAGTCGTTATTTGCGCTTGTTTTGTTCTCAGTTCAAGTTAGTCGCTGTTGCGTCATCCCTTGTCTGTGCGGCGTATTATAGGGATCGCGAAAGCATTGGCAAGCGTTTATTAACGTTTTTTATGAATATTATTCCGAATGCTTAATTAACAAACAAATCGATTAAAATAGCACGTTTTACGATGCTATTTTGTACTGATCAATTTGTTTAGGCTGTTACTAGGATACAACTTAGAGGAAACGACTTTAGCGACTAGGGTGCCAACAAACAATGACAGCAAAGAAATGGCGATAACGAGAGGTTCACTATTGGTAAACAAGTAGCTAATTGAGCTACCTAGGACAAATGCTATCAAAGGAATAATATAAACAATCATTGAGCTTTTAACGATATCTTTATTTTCAATTAATAATTGTATCGACTCGTTAATTTCCATTCCTTCTTTATACGGCATCGATAAATGATGAGAACGATCACTTAATCCTTTTGCTACAACACCAACTCCACAATTATCATTACTGCTACATGATTTACAAGCTGACTTTGAAATACACTCTACCACCGCTGTCTTTTCACCATTAATTATTTTGATATCAATAATGCGGCCGGTTTCTTGAATCATTATTTTGCAGCCTTAATCGATGCAGCAATTTTCTCAGCAGTAAGCAGTGGAATTTCACCTATGACATTCACTTCAATATTTTCTTGTTGTTTTGTATATAGCAACGTCCCACCTCGCTGAATAATATTCTGCTGTTGTGTTAACGTACTCTTCTTTGTTGATATGTAAACAGAGACAGAAACAATACCGTCATTAATCATGATATACGAGATTGGATCTGTATCATGCAGCATTAATTTATGCTGATCGTCTTTTATAATTTTAAAACCCGGAGGCAACCAAGTTAACTCCCAAGGAGCCACATCTTTAACGGTTGTTTGAGGTAAGTGCAAAACATCAGGTGCTTTCTGATCACTCATCCTTTTAATCCAAGGATTAATTGATTCAGTGACATTCAATGAAACAACCATAGTTTGTTCAAGTATCAGGTTAGATTTGTTAATCGTTTCCAATCGTAGTGGTAAATAACTACCTAGATCCAGCCAAATAATATAACTATAACGATACATATCTTTGCTTGTCATTCTAATAGCAATAGATCTTTTACCTGCAATTCTACTTTTTCCTAAGATAAGGTATTCGTAGTTTTTGTTGCCGCTCTCAAAATTAAAGTTAGCAATATTTGCAAACACACTATGGTCTCGATTTGTCACTAAGCTATAAGCTTGATTACCCTGTTGGTAATAACTTATTTTACCGTCAAATTGTAAGGACTCACGTATTCCGCCATTTAAATAACAAAAATAGGCAATACGTTGTCCGTCAAGAACACCATGAATAAGTTGCTTAGGCTCTATTTGATTTTGTGCAGTATTAAGATAGAGCAGCTCATAATTTAATTCTTTATAAGCTTGCTGCATCTTTTTTAAATAAGTTAACGCTGATGGTTGAACTTGTTTTGTTATGATTTGTTGTGTCGCTTCTTCTTGATTCGCATATAATTGCGGCGAAACTAAGAATACAATTACTGAAAATAGTACAACTAAAAATGATCGATGTTTCATCGTTTACCTTAAGGCTGTACTTGCAACTGCAGCTGATGATCTTTAAGCAGCGCTTCTAAATGTTCATTACGCTCTTTGATATCACTTTTAGTTTGTACGGGTTTAGCTTGTAAACTCACTGGTGCAGCAGCGCCACCAAAAGGTACGGTATTAAGTACAGGTGTCACACTTGGATCTGTTGCTACATTTTGATTGATCATTAAACTACTGACCACCACAACGCCAGCGACTGAAGCTGCAATTGCATATTGCCCAAAGCGTTTCATAAAAGGCACAACATTGCTTTCTACCTTTTCAGGTGTAGCAACCGGTACAATTTTATTATCTTGGGTTTCATTAACAATGACCGCCATTACGCTGTTGGTGATATCAATTCGTAAATCCAAGCCTTCGCTTTCATCACGCATTACATCGCCGATTAATTGATATCTTGAAAACTGTTTCTGTGACTCAGTATCATCAAGAATATGTTTAATCACCATGTCATCATGCAACTCATTATCAATGAGTGTTGATATATCTTGTGAGTATTCTTTCATTATTAATTCCAATTAATGTTCTAATAAAGGTTTTAACTGTTTATCTATCGCTTCACGTGCTCTGAAAATGCGAGATCTAACGGTACCAATTGGACAACTTTCAATTTGCGCAATTTCGTCATAACTCATACCTTCTAGTTCACGTAATGTAATTGCTGACTTTAACTCGTCAGGCAAATCTCCAATCACTTTTAAGATCACTTGCTTTACTTCCTGAGAATGTAAAATAGCCTCAGGGTTTGCATCATCTTTTAAAGCTCCACTGCCATCATAGCTATCAGCCTCTTCTGCATCGATGTCTGATGCTGGCGGGCGGCGGCTTTGACTTGTTAAATAGTTCTTAGCTGTATTCACTGTTATTCGAAACAACCAAGTATAAAAAGCACTATCACCTCGAAAGTTAGGTAATGATTTATACACTTTAATAAACACTTCTTGTGATACGTCTGGTATATCACCAGAGCTACGTACGTAACGTGTTAATATATTAGCCACACGCGTCTGGTACTTACGTACTAATAATGCAAATGCTTGCTGCTCACCATTTTGTATACGCTGTATTAATTGTAAATCTAATTCACGCTCATTCATTGAGCTTTTCTACCTATATTTATAGTGAGCTATCGATTCTCACAGTTATGACTTTTATAAAAAAAGAAAGTTCCAAATAAATTCAAAACAAAGGGATTTTTGGATAAACTCCATAAGTACTCGGAATTGTTAGTTAATCATTTTATCCAAAATAGAGCATATAATGCCATGGCAGAAAATAAAACAACAACTGAACATCAATATACTTGTGACGTTTTAATTATCGGAGCAGGCGCAGCCGGTTTATCTTTGGCATTAAAAATAGCCACTCACAGTAATGTGAGAGTATTAAGTAAAGGTAAGCTTTCAGAAGGATCAACCTACTATGCACAAGGAGGTGTCGCTGCTGTTTTCTCAGATGATGACAGTACCGACTCGCATTTTGAAGACACACTTGTCGCTGGCGCAGGCTTATGTGACGAAGACGCTGTTCGTTTCACGGTTAATAACGCGAAAGAAAGCATGCAATGGTTAATCGAGACAGGCGTCAATTTTGATACCGAGGTCAATGACCAAGAAGAAACACAATATCATCTAACACGAGAAGGTGGTCACTCTCACCGACGAATCTTACACGCAGCCGACGCCACTGGCCGAGAAATCGAAGAGTCTTTACTCGCTGCAGTCAAGAAGCACCCTAGAATTACTTTAATGGAAGGCTTCAACGCCATTGATTTGATCACCACTCGAAAACTAAACCTTCCCGCCAATAGAGTATTGGGTGCTTATGTATGGAACCGTACAGCAGAACGTGTAGAAACAGTAAAAGCACATTTTGTCACCCTCGCAACCGGTGGTGCAAGTAAGGTATATCAATATACCAGTAATCCTGATGTATCAAGTGGTGATGGTGTCGCGCTAGCTTGGCGTAGTGGTTGTCGCGTAGCCAATATGGAATTTAATCAATTTCATCCCACTTGTTTATATCATGCCGACGCTAAAAATTTCTTACTCACTGAAGCATTAAGAGGGGAAGGAGCATTATTATTGCGTCCTGATGGCACTCGATTTATGCCAGACTTCGATGAGCGTGGCGAGTTAGCACCGCGCGATATTGTTGCACGTGCAATAGATTACGAGATGAAGCGTTTAGGTGTTGATTGCATGTACCTCGATATTAGCCATAGACCTAAAGAATTTATTGTTAAACACTTTCCTACAATATATCGCCGCTGCCTACTACTCGGTCTTGATATTGCACACCAACCAATGCCAATTGTCCCAGCTGCGCATTATACCTGTGGCGGCGTGATGATTGATCATCATGGGCAAACTGATATCGATGGCCTATATGCCATTGGAGAAGTAACGTATACCGGCTTACATGGTGCAAATCGATTAGCCTCAAACTCACTGTTAGAATGCATTGTATACGCGCATGCTTGCGCCAAAGATATCCTTAATCGTATCCCTTTTTATGAGAATAGGAAGTTTGCAACTATTCCAGATTGGGATGATAGCCAGGTTGAGAATTCCGATGAGCAAGTTGTGATTCAACATAACTGGCACGAATTACGTTTATTTATGTGGGATTATGTTGGTATTGTACGTACCGATAAACGCTTACAACGTGCATTACATCGTGTTGAACTACTGCAAAGCGAAATATCTGAATATTATAGTAACTTTAAAGTTGGCAATAATTTACTTGAACTAAGAAACCTAGTTCAAGTAGCCGAATTGATTATCAAAAGTGCAATACAAAGAAAGGAGAGTCGGGGTTTGCATTACAACTTAGATTATCCTGAGCAAAATGATGATCCAAAACCAACCATTTTAAATCCAGATAAAAATTAGTGCTAACTGGTGCTGTTGATAAGCCGGGCAAGTAATCGATACTCGCTATCAGTGACACTATCATGAAACACAATAAACCACTTCCTAGGTTTATTGTGTTTGGGTTTGTTGTGTTTATCGCTCACTAATAATGGATCATTCACTTCTACACATAATAATAAGATCCAGCCATTATAAAATGAGCGCGCACTTATATCGCCGGTAACCTTAATGGGTTGATTAACTTCAATCTCACCGCTTTCAGATAATCGACTTGAAAAAGGCAAAAAGGGCAAGGAGTAAACAATATAGAAGGCCGTACTCAAATAAGCCAATAGACATAAAAGACTAACCCACCCTATTCCCCATAACAGGATAAACAAAAAAGCGATGGTCAAGAAAAAGATCATCGCCAAGGCTTTGGCGATGAATGAGGGTTTATTATGAATATTATATTTTAACGCGTTTGAGGATAACATCGACAATTTCTGCAAGTTCAGGATCAGGGCAAACTTCATGCCCCATAAACCAAGCAAATAGTTCAGGGTCTTCACATGTTAATAAACGATGAAAATATAATTTATGTTGATCGCTTAACTCGCTATAAGCCTCTTTTACAAAAGGCATGAACAATACATCAAGCTCTAACATACCACGACGACAAGCCCATAATAAACGAGAAAGAGAAACCTCTTCTGGCATGACTGATACTTCCTTTTAAAAATATGAAAAAATGGAGGAATTTTTTATAAAGTGCACAACATCATAACAACAACATTTTATTAACAGCAACTACTGACAAAATAGGTTGTGAGCTATAACATTGTAAAAAAACAAATTCGTCCAATAATGAGGCCAAACATGCTAACACTTAGTCAACTTGAGAACATTAGCCAACTACCCGACTTAGTTCTTTGCCCACTTAATAGCTGGGATTTAATCAGTGTAACAGGTGAAGACCGTGTTGCCTTTTTACAAGGCCAATTAACCTGTGATTTAGAAAAATTAATCCCCGGTGAACAAACTTTAGCTGCCCATTGTAACCCGCAAGGTAAAGCATGGAGTGTTGCACGGGTTATTATTTTAGAAGACCGCATTTTATTAGTTCAACCCAGCTCCGTATCAACAGTACAATTACCGGAATTGAAAAAATATGCCGCGTTCTCAAAAGTAACCATACAAAAAGAAACAGAGTACCAAGCATTTGGTTTAGCGGGATGTAAATCTGCGCAATATATTGCAGAACAGGTAGATACTGCTGCGACTCATGATACTAGCCGATTACTTGATAGTGGCACAGTACTAATAAAGCAACCTTACCCTTCATTACGCTATTTAGTGATCATGAAAAATGATGCAGCCGAAGAATTATTACTCGACTTAAAAGATAAAGCTGTTGTCTTCGATGATAGCTTATGGAATGCCATGAACATTGCCGCAGGCACAGGTTTTATTCAAGCAGAAACGTCTGCACAATTTGTACCGCAAATGCTTAACCTACAAGCACTAAACGCAATTAGTTTTACAAAGGGCTGTTATATCGGCCAAGAAACCGTGGCTCGAGCTAAATACAGAGGAGCGAATAAACGCGCCTTATTTATTTTAACCGGACGTTCACCAGAGAGTCCAAAAACAGGACAAACAATCGAAGTATTATTAAATAATAATTGGAAACGAGTCGGTACTATTATTTCTGCATGCCAATATGGAGATGATCATATTGAGCTGTTAGCTGTTCTACCAAAAGATACCAATCCTGCAGATGTTTTTCAGGTGAAAGAGATTGAAGGCTCTACTCTTTATTATGCTCCACTTCCTTATCAAATTGATGAAGATTAAAAATCAAACTGCCTCTGGCATTCCGGAGGCAGTCATTATTTTCTGATACTTCAAGTTGTCAAAACCATACCTGTTACCATGCCAAATACATTATTTTTTTAAACCTGAGTGCTAACCAGTATATATTTCCAACAACATGAATTAATGCTATTATGGTCACACTTTTTTTATGGTGAAGTGTGATAAACACCAGTAATAATGGAACATAGCTTGAATCAAGAAATCATCCAATTACGTGACAAATCAGACGAGTTTTCTCGGCTACGCGTAAAATCTGCTTTAGCATTAATGAAAAAAGATGAAGCGGATGTTTTTCAAAGTTTTCCATTATTACTCCACTTTAATACCCCTTCAATGCCAGGTTATATCGAAGGCGATGTGCCGACCGGTATTTGCCAGTTTAGTCCAACCAAAAAACACCAACTATTAGCTCAACAATTATTTGCTACCGAATTGCCTGATAATGAAGCGACACATTGTGAAATTATTGGTTTATATGCGATGGGCAGCACGTCATCTATTGGGCAATGTTCTGAAAGTGATTTTGACGTTTGGATTTGTTATTCACATACACTGGATAAAAAACGTGTTGCCCTTCTTGATAAAAAAGCATGGGAAATAACTTACTGGGCGGAAAGTTTAGGCGTCGAATTAAACTTTTTCCTCATTCCTGATAATAAGTTTCGCGTTAATAATCAGTCAGAACTAAGTAATGAATCTTGTGGCACTTCGCAACATATGTTGCTCTTAGATGAGTTTTATCGCACTTCTTTGCGAGTTGCCGGTAGACGTATTTTATGGCGTCAAATCCCGCACCAACATGAAAAAAATTATGATGAATATGTGAAAGAACTTCATCAGACAGGGCAAATTAATATTGACGATTGGTTAGATTTAGGTGGATTACATCGCGTCCCCGCGGAAGAATTATTTGGTGCCACCTTATGGCAGTTGTACAAAGGTATTGATAACCCTTATAAAGCAACATTAAAAACTATTTTAATGGAGGCTTATTCTTGGGAATACCCAAACACAGAACTAATTTCAACCTCCTACAAAAAAAGTTTTCAAGAACAAGACTCCTATGATGAAGAGTTAGACCCTTATTGTTTAATGCTTAAGAAAGTGAGCGACTACTTAATCAGTATTAATGATTTACAACGTCTAGAATTAGTTCGTGTCTGTTTTTATTTTAAAACAGAAGAGATGATATCTAAGCCTTCTTGTAATGATAATAGCGCTTGGCGTCGTAGTATATTAAACAAGCTGATTAAAGAATGGGGTTGGACTGATAATCAAATAGCAGATCTAGACAATCGCAATAATTGGAAAATTCGAGAAGTACAACAAGCCAATGATTTACTGCTCGACTCGCTAATGCTCAGCTACAGTAATCTCATTAAATTTGCACGTGACAATAATATTAGCGAATCAATTAGTGCCGAAGATATTGGAATTTTATCACGCAAGCTTTATGCCGCACACGAAACATTACCTGGTAAAGTAGATATAATTAACCCAAATATTTCACCTAACTTGATGGAGAATAATCTCAGCTTAATCCAAATTCCAGAACACCGAAAAAACAAAGCGGGTTGGTATTTATTTAACAGTACGTTAGATACCTTTGAATTAGCAACGACTCCTTGTATTGGTTATTCTCCATATTTATCAAAATTAGTGGCTTGGAGTTATGTAAATGGACTTTATGATGAAGATACAATGCTGCATTTATACAACCAAGGCTCTGATTTAGTAGATAAAAACCTTAACCAATTTGGAAAAGATTTATATGCTGTTTTTCCTATATATGAACCTAAAGCAAGTGATAAAGCATTAAGTGCCCCCTGTGCGATTAAACATTTATCAATATTCTTAAATGTAGAAAAAGACCCGACACGGCACTGGCAAGACACTGAAGAAAGTGAGCTAAACCAAATTGATAATGTAATGGCTTATGGCGAGCATAAAGAGAGTTTAATAGGTAGTATCGACTTTATCTACCGCAACTCATGGAATGAAGTACGTACCTTACACTTTAATAGTCAATTCTCAGTTGTTGAAGCCTTGAATACCATTCTTTCAAAAATGCATCAAGATGCATCACCGCCAAATCAAATTGATTTATTTTGTTATAGCAGACACTTTAGCGAACAAATTTGCCAATCTTTTGGAAGTAAGTTAAATGAATTTATTCAATTACGCTTACATACTGTTCATACTCGCTCCGTACAAACATTATGGACCGGCGGTAGAAAATTTGGTTTTTACTTTGAACGTAAAGGCGTTTCACTACAGCACTTGGAAAGCGCAGTAGATATCTATAGCCACATTTCTAAAAAGAAACTATCAGCGAGCACGGTCAATTTAAAAAATACACATTTTGATCAAACAGCCAATGTGATCGAATCGCATATCAGTGAAGGTTTAATTCAATTCTTTTTTGAAAACTATAGTAATGGGTTTAATGTTTATATTGCCAATGCAGAAAATGATATTGAGACATTTTTAAACTTCGCAGGATCTAAAAACGAGTTTGTACAGAACGTAAATCGTTTTTATGCTTCCAACAGCCATGTTTCCAATCAACAAGATGATCAAATTAACTTTAACTTGCCACAGTTTTATGACATTACTCTCAATGAAGATAAAACCTTATCTTTAAATCCATTTAAAAGCGTAACACTGACAACTTCTAATGAAGATTTACTGTCTGCTCTTAGTAACCAATAACCCACTGTAAAGTTAAGCGTTCACTCCCTGCTCCTATTAATATAAAATCACCATTAGATTGCTAGACTTCTAGCCCTCTTTACGTTCAGATTGCTATGTTAAAAATCTCAGGGTAAAATGAAGCATATTTTTTAAAAGGTTATTATTATGTCAACAAAATGGAATGGTGAATATATTAGCCCTTATGCTGAACACGGCAAAAAGAGTGAACAAGTAAAAAAAGTGACGGTATCAATCCCTACTAAAGTCCTTAAAATATTGACCGATGAGCGAACTAGACGTCAAGTGAATAACTTACGCCACGCAACTAATAGTGAGTTATTATGTGAAGCATTTTTACATGCATACACGGGACAGCCCCTACCCGAGGACGATGAACTAGATAAAACACAAACAGCACTGACAACAGATACACCAGAAAAAGAATAAATATCTGATTATTAATAAATAATACCCTAACATACTGCTTCTTCTTTATTCAGGGTTGACCACTGAACTTTAATTATCAAGATATAATATGACAGTCTCAATTTAACGTTCGCCACCTTGCTGAGAACTGGCGAGAAGTTTTGTAAAAAAATAAACAATATCAACCTAAAGTTGTTCTCTTCACATGCACTAAAATAATTTACCCATTATCATTTTTGTTAACTACAATTATTGATGATAATTCAGGCCATAGTCATTAGCCGTAATAAGAACCATAAATTTATGCGGAGCGATGAATTATTTAATCAATTAAGCTTTAATGGAACAAAGTCATCAATAAGTCTATTCAATTAATAGAGATGCTATAAAGGTGGGTAATAGTGCAAGATTTTATTCAATATATTATTTTTGGAGGAGGTTTATTTGCCGCCCTCTCTCTTTATTATTTTACATTCCATCAATCACCTAATTTAGATAATTGGCAAGATCTGCCTTATTTGGAAGATTATTTAAAAAACCATCCCGATTGTGAAATTAAAGGCCAAAAAAATGCGAAATGCTGCTACTGCCATTCAGGTAAGGTGCAATATAAAGCAGCAAAATCAAATAAAGAACATCATTATCAACACTTTTGTAGTGCCTGTAAAAAGAACTTATTTAGAAGCCGTACGTTAAGCTAATTCAATTTTTGATACTTAAAAAAAGCCTCGATTAAATCAATAATCAAGGCTCAGTTTATAAAAATTAGGAGTAAGTAATTAAGTTAGAGACGCAACAGCCTCTTTAACCAAAAGACCAATTTTATCCCATTCACGGTTATCAATTAAATCAGCAGGTACCATCCATGTACCACCACAAGCAAGTACTGCATTAATATCTAAGTATTCATTAATATTTGCAGGTGAAACCCCGCCCGTTGGCATAAAGCTAACAGGATAAACAGCAGTCAATGATTTCAACATTGCAACACCACCTGAAGGGCCAGCAGGGAAGAATTTTAATGTTGTTAATCCCATTTCCATTGCTTGCTCAACCAGAGATGGGTTATTAACACCAGGGATAATTGGCATTTTACGTTGCTGACAGTATTTAACCGTAGTTGGATTAAAACCAGGACTAACAATGAAGTCAACACCAGCGTCAATCGCTTGATCAACAGTTTCACTATTTAATACCGTACCTGCACCAATCAACATATCAGGAAATGCTGCACGTAAATTTTTAATTGCTTGTGCCGCAGCAGGCGTACGGAAAGTTATCTCCGCACATGGCATACCATTTTCAACTAATACTCTACCTAGCGGCACTGCATCCTCAGCATCTTTAATTGCGATAACAGGGATAACTTTTAGAGCTTGTAGTTTTTCATTTAATGTTGTCATTTTTAATCCTATTGAATATTTTAATAAACTTTAATCGACAAAAGGTGCTGTATATTGCACATCAATTAACGCACCTTTATGCTGAATAACAGTGCCTGCTAACTGATGACCTTTTTCAGCCGCAGCAATACTTGACTCGCCTAATATACGTTTTGACATATAACCGGCAGCAAAAGAGTCACCTGCAGCCGTTGTATCAATTACATTTTCAGGTGCAATTTTAGTCGCCGCAACACTAATAGAATCATCAGCAGTAACAATTAAACATTCACTGCCTCCTTGTTTGATGACAATCTCTTGCACACCTAAAGCACGGGTTCGTGCTAAACAATCTTCTATACAAGTATCACCAAAAAGCGCTTGTTCATCATCAAAAGTTAATAAACCAGTATGAGTAACAGATAAAATACGTTTGAAGCTTTCTGCTGCTTGCTCGGTAGAATCCCATAATTTAGGTCGGTAGTTATTATCAAAATAAACTTTACCACCCGTCGCTTTATAACGACTCAATATATCGTAAAGTTTTTCACGACTCTGGGCTGGTAAAATAGCTAAGCTAATACCTGACAAATAAATAGCATCTTGTGTGAGTAACTGTTCAATTAACTCATCACTTGCCGTTTCCAGCCAGTATTTTGCAGCGGCATCGTCACGCCAGTATAAAAAGCTACGTTCACCAGTATCATCCGTCTCAACCATATATAAACCAGGTTGCTTAGTAGCAGAGCGTTGTACAAACTGAGTATTAATGCCTTCTAAAGACCAACTATCAATCATTTCTTGACTGATTTTATCCTGACCTAACGCAGTAACGTAACTAACATTAACGGCTTTACCTACGCTTAAGCGCGATAGATAAACAGCGGTATTTAATGTGTCACCGCCAAAGCTTTTACGCCAAACACCATTAATTTCTTGCAATTCAATCATACATTCGCCGATTAAAGCGATATTTAGCTCACCCATTAGTCACCTCTTTTATAAAAAATGGAACCATTACTACCCTCTACTCATTAAAACCATTACTCATCTCAGAGTTCTTGCTGGTTTTATTTATAAAATCAGCAGTTTATTTTTAATAATGTAAAAGCATATTATGCACAACTGACTTTTCTGTGCTCATCCATATTATGGTATTGGTTGGAGCAAACTATTTTCAATTGCTTAACTCAACCAGATCTCTGTTTCTGTTCTTTAAATAGGGTTCAAATTGTACATTACACACCCTATTTTGTAATACAAAAAGACACTATGTGTGATCCAGATCATCTGCGAATATGACAATTAAAATAAACACTTTAAGATCAAAAAGATAAAATAGACTAAATTATAAAAGTTTAATCAGCCAATTAAATACATCTATAAAATTTATAACCAACCCATTGAAAATAAGTAGCAAAAAAATTTAAAGAAAGAGAATTAATAATAATTTTACGGTGACCGTTATACATTTAAAAGTGTAAAAATAGAGATCTCATTCTTAAAAACAAAAAAAACTTGTGATTTAAAATCTTATTTGTATTACTTTATAACATGAATTTTTTACTTAAATATGCAATGAGGTAATAATGTCTAGCAACGTCAACGCAGTGCTTATGGACCAACAAGAAATCAAAGCAATCCAACAACAACTTAGCAAGCAAAGCTTAATGGGCCGCAGCCTTGATGCACTTATTATCGACACAGATAACTATCTTACACAACCAATAGACGTACCAGGGCACAGCCCTGCTGGCGGTTACGCACATAATAAACATCAACAGAATTACAAGTATATTGATCAAGCAGGTCGTTTATTTTTGATCACTGGTGAAGAAAAATATGCACAATTTACAGCAGACCTCTTAACTCAATATGCACATAAATATCTAGCACTAGGGTTTCAAGTACAAAGAAACACTAATCCACCAGGGCGCTTGTTTCACCAAATGTTAAATGAACATGTCTGGTTATTATATTCGAGCTTAGGTTACAGCTGCATTAAACACTGGTTAACCGAAGCACAGCGCAAACACATTGTTGAACAATTATTTGAACCCATGCTAGAAGTTGCAACGGTTAGATATGACTTTGATTTTGATCGCATTCATAACCACGGTGTTTGGGCAGTGGCTGCAACAGCTGTATGTGGCGTAGCAATTGAACAAGATAAATATATTGATTTGGCTTTACATGGTTTAGCTGGCGATGACATACAAGGAGGCTTCCTTGCACAGCTAAGCAATTTATTTTCACCTTCAGGTTATTATATCGAAGGTCCTTATTATCATCGATATGCTATTCGTCCTTTATGTTTATTAGCTGAATTAACTCAACGATACCGTCCAGAGTTGGATATATTTAACTTTAAAGGTCAAGTGATTGGTAAAACCATTCAATCATTATTATCGACGGCTTATCCAAACGGTGTGTTTCCATCATTAAATGATTCATCGAAAAGTATGGATATTAAAGATGAAGGTGTAGTGATTGCTGTGAGTTTATATGCAAAACATTATTCTGAAGATAAAAACCTTTTTGGTATTGCTAAAATTCAAGATCAAATCTGGGTGAGCGGTTGTGGAGCTGCGTTATCACAAGCATACGAAGCACAGGACTCAGTTGAATTACCTTGTTTACCAAGCGTTGAATTAAGCGAAGGCCCTGATGGTGATAAAGGTGCACAAGGTTTTATTCGCATGCAAACTGCGACTGGTGACATCAGTCAATTAGTAATGAACTACGGACAACATGGTATGGGCCACGGTCACTTTGATACGCTAGGCATGACTTACTTCAATAACAACCAAGAAGTACTGCGTGATTATGGTTTCGGTCGTTGGGTTAATATCGAGCCTAAGTTCGGTGGTCGTTACTTAGATGAAAATAAATCTTATGCGCGCCAAACGATTGCTCACAACTTAGTGTCTATTGATGCAAGTTGTCAAAACAACTTTGATGTTGATACAGCGGATAGCAAACACGGTATTCCTCATTTCTTTGTTGGTAAAGGTAAAGTACAAGCAATGAGTGCTTATGCTGATGACTTTTATCCGGGTGTTGAGCAACAACGTTCATTAGTATTAGTTGAGCATGAGCAATTAGCACAGCCACTACTTATCGATTTATTCCGCCTAAGCAGTGAAAAAGCACATCAATACGATTACTCGTTACAATACCGAGGCCAAATCATTCGCACCAATGTTGAACATAAACAACACGTAGCTTTAAACCCAATGGGTGATGATGCAGGCTACCAACATTTATGGAATGAAAGCGAAGGTCCAGCACAAGACACTACCTTAGTTAGCTGGTTACAAGGTAGCAGTTACTACACATGGTTAGGTGCAGCATCAAGCGATGATACGGTTTACTTCACACGCACAGGCGCTAACGATCCGTCATTTAACTTACGTAGCGAAACCAGCTTAATACTTCGCCGTAAGAACGCTAAAAACAGCTTATTTGCTAACGTAATCGAAACACACGGTTACTTTAATGAAGCAATCGAAGCAAGCTTAGATGCACGGGGAAAAATTCACACTATTAATATTATTGGCTTTAATGAGCAAGCGACCGTTGTCGATATCATTGGAGAAGGTATTGCATTAACCGTGATGATTAATAATGACCGTCATGTAATAGCAGACAGCCAAACCACTATCGAATTTAATAATCAAACATACAGCTTCCAAGGTTTTGTTGCTGTAAAAAGTAAAGAGGTTTAATCATGAGTTACCAACCATTACTAATGAGCTATGAACAAGCAGCTGACTTACGTCAATACGTAGGCTCTGACTCACTGATTGGTCGTTCTATTGCAGAAGAGATTAAAACACTTGAAGCTTACATGCCGATGGGTATCGAAATTCCTGGACACGGTGAAGCAGGCGGTTACGAACATAACCGTCATAAGCAAAATTACATTCATTTAGATTTGGCGGGTCGTTTATACCTGATCACTGAAGATAAACGCTACCTTGATTATGCAACAACTATGTTGGTTGAATATGCAAAGGTTTATAAACACCGTGAGCTCAACATTAGCCGTGACTCAAATAAACCAGGTCGTTTGTTTCACCAAACATTAAACGAAAATATGTGGATGTTATATTCATCATGCGCTTACTCTTGTATTCGCCATAAATTAACTGAAGATCAACAACAGTTAATTGAAAATGACTTATTCAAAGTCATGCTTGAGATGTTTGTGGTCACCTATGCAGAAAACTTCGATATCATTCATAACCACGGTTTATGGTCAGTGGCGAGTGCAGGTATTTGTGCTTATGCCATCAATGACCAAGCGACGGTAGACAAATCGTTATACGGCTTAAAAGGTGATAGCGTTTCGGGTGGTTTTATTGCCCAGTTAACACAATTATTCTCGCCAGATGGTTACTACATGGAAGGTCCGTATTACCATCGCTTCTCGTTACGTCCCATTTTCTTATTTGCAGAAACAATTGAACGTCGCCAACCACAAGTCGGCATTTATAAACTAAAGAATGAGGTTATTAAAACAACAGCTTACGCTGTTATGTCAACAGCATTCCCAGATGGTACCTTACCCGCATTAAATGACTCATCTCGTACCATGGATATTAAAGATCTTGGTATTTTGTTAGCAACAAACATCTGTTTTGACCGTTACGATCAGAATGAAACCTTACTGGCTATGGCTAAACATCAAGGCCATGTGTGGGTTCATAATACTGGTGCAACCCTTTCGAATGCATTACAGAACAATGCAGAGGTACCTAACTTTAACTGGGGTAGCTTAAGCTTAACTGATGGTGCAAAAGGTGAATGCGGTGGCGTTACCATTCTACGTCATCGTGATGCTAAATCTGATGATAGCATGGCGTTACTTTGGTATGGCCAACATGGCAGTGATGCAAAACTTCACTCTGCATTAGATCATGGACATTTTGATGGTTTACACCTAAGTCTGTTTAACAATAATCAAGAATTCATTAATGATTACGGTTATGGTCGTTGGGTTAACATCGAGCCTAAATTTGGTGGTCGTTACATTCCAGAAAACAAAAGCTACTGTAAACAAACTATTGCACACAATACCGTAGTAGTTGATCAAATCAGCCAAAACCAAGGTAGTACAGCGATTGCTCAACAGCATAATGGCGAAAAACACTTCACACTATTATCTAATAAAGCGTCTAATGAAACAGGCGATGGTAAGCTGCAAGCAATGAGTGCTTTTGCACGTGATTTCTATACCGGTGTTGACCAACAACGTACCGTGATCATGCTTGAGTCAGAGGAGTTTGAAAAACCGCTTATTATCGATCTATTCCGTATGATCAGTGAAGAAGAGCACTGCTACGATTACCCAGTTCATTATAACGGACAAATCATCCGTACTAATTTTGAGTATCAAGCACATAAAAGCTTAAGCACAGTGGGTGATGGCTATGGTTACCAACATCTTTGGAACCTTGGTCAAGGTAAAGTAGAAGGCTCATCATTAACCACTTGGTTAATGGGCAATAGTTACTATTCATTAATCAGCAGCGCCAACAAAGACAGTGAAGTTATTTTTACTCGTACTGGGGCAAATGATCCTGATTTCAACTTACGCAACGAGCCAATGTTAATGCTTCGCCAAAAGGCAGCCAATCACTTATTTGCCAATGTGTATGAAACACACGGCTACTTTAATGAAGCGATAGAAGCGAGCCTAAATGCCCGTGGACAAGTTGTATCCATTGATGTGTTATATTCAAATAACAATGCATCGGTGATCAATATTAATTTAGTTGATAATAAGTATATTAAAGTTTGTGTCAGTAATCTTACCGATGTAGATAAACATACTCAAAATAGTGTGGTCATTAAAGGTGAAACGATTACCTGGACTGGGCCTATAGCAATATTTAATGATTCGATCACGAAGCGTTAATAGCTATGAATAATGAAGAATATACAATGGATATTTATTACGATTGCTAAGTACCTTAATACAAAGCAAAAAACCGCTATTAGTCATAAACTAACAGCGGTTTTTTGCTTCGTTACCAGCCAGCTATCGCTACTTGTTAAGCAATATTAGCTAAGTAATATTAATTACTAGTAGGAAGACGATGATTAGTGTTTTTCAATAAAATCGCATTTGCTTCGCGCGCTTTATCTGCATCACCAGCCATAATGGCAGAATAAATGGCACGATGCTCACCAATACAAGTGCCGCCCTTCTCTGAAGAATGACTGATAAAACTTCTAAACATGGTACATAAGACGTTAGCAAACGGTAAATAGAAGCTATTACCCGTTGATAAGAAAACAAGACGATGAAACTCCATATCCACTTCCATCCATTTTTGCGCATCGAAGTTTTTAGAAATATAATCCATTTGTTGAAAAGTAGCAGATAACAAAATTCTTTGTTGTGCCGTTGCATTTTTTGCAGCAAGAGCCGCAGCTTCAGGTTCAATGGCTTTTCTTAACGCTAAAAACTCTTGGTAAACGATTTCGTTATCACCAAGGTCGATAACCCAATCCAGTAATTGAGCATCTAAAAAGTTCCAATTGTCTCGACTTTTAACACGCGTGCCAACCTTAGGTTTAGATTCTAATAAGCCCTTTGAAGTTAATAATTTAATAGCTTCACGCAAAGCTGTACGACTAACACTAAATTGCTCACACAGGACCATTTCACTTGGAATAATCTCATTTTGAGCCGCTTCACCAGATAAAATTTTACGTGCAATTTCACGTGCAACTTGAACATGTAGGCTGCGTTTTGATCCTGCAATCTGTATGAATGGGTTATGCATAATTTCTCTTTTCATTTAACAATCAAGGTTTATTATAGGATAAATATAAATGGTTAGATATAACTAACTAAGCCAACAACTGTCAGCTATTAATGTTATACCTTATCAATTTTTATCTCATTATTTAATGACTGATATTATCTATTGACGGATTATCTATTGATGATTTGGCTATTGATTAATTAGCTACTGCAGATACTACACCACTTATCTATTCACAACATATTTTTTGTGGACTTTAAGCTTGATTCAGAGAATCATGATTAAAGAGTGTAGGCGAGATCAAACTTATAGGCTCATTACTTCTCAAAATGAATTGCTCTCAAATATTCAAGGTCACAATATAAGTCCTTAAATATGGCAAATTTCTAATTGTAAAACACTAAAAAGAATGAAGGACAAATAAATGGACATAGCTAAAAACAAAAAACCAGCCTAAAAAAGCTGGTTTTTTATTCTGATAATAGTGATTCACTATTTATCCATATGCACATCCATTTGTGGAAATGGTATTTCGATTCCGGCTTCATCTAAGCCGTTTTTAATCGCTTCCATCAATTCAAAACGAACAGGCCAATAGTCAGGTCCATTAACCCATGGGCGAACCACTAAATTAACACTTGAGTCACCCAACTCCGCGACTGCAACTTGGGGTTCAGGAGACTTTAAAACCGCATTATTGGCTTTAATAACAGCTTCTAAAACGGCTTTTGTTTTTGCTAAATCTGCGTTATAGCTCACTCCGATAATTAAATCAATACGACGAGTAGGCTTACGAGAATAATTGATTATATTGCCACCTAAAATAGCTGAATTAGGTACCACTACATACTTATTATCTGCGGTAGTTAATGTTGTTGAAAATATCTGTACAGATTCGACAACACCCGCTGTACCAGCTGCTTCGATATATTCCCCAGCTTTAAATGGACGCAAAGCAATAATCAAAACGCCCGATGCAAAGTTAGATAAAGAGCCCTGCAATGCTAAACCAACTGCTAAACCAGCCGCACCAATAATCGCTACAAAGGAGGTAGTTTCAACGCCAATTCGCCCTAATGCAGCAATAACAACAAATGCAATAATGACATAACGTACCATATGTGAAACAAAATCAACGATCGTACTATCTAACTTACGCTTTGTTAGAATCTTATGTAATGTGCCAGCGATAAAACGAGCAACCATCAGACCTAAAACAAGTGTTGCAATGGCAAAAACAATATTCATACCATAAGCAATAATAAGCTCTTGATTATCTGCAATCCACTCTACGCTGTTGTTTATTACGTCTACATTTTGTTCAATCGTATTGGCAACTGCATCAACTGCCGAGGCAACACTTCCTTCCTGTGACATAGTATGACTCCTCTAATTAACTTTGTAATAACTGCTTATGAAAAAACAGCCATTGACTTTTAAAATGTTGAGTTGGTTTTTGTTTAAATTGAGAACGAACAAATTGATTAATACGACCTTCTATATAAGCCAATAACAAATTAGCTAAGACACCTTCATCCATATCAAATTTTTGACCATCTGATGTAGGGCGCTCTCGAAGCGTTTGTTTTAATTGGGTTTCAAGTTTAGAAAAAACATGTTCGATACGAAGTTGTAATCGTTCATTTTCACCTAACAATGCATCACCACTTAAAATACGTGTAATACCGGGATTTTGCTCTGCAAAGCCCAACAAAAAATGCACAATATGTTCAATTCTCACAAAGGTATCTTTCTTTTGCTCTTTGATAAGATTGATATGACTAAAAATAGCGCTTTCTGTGAAGTCAATCAACCCCTCAAACATGCGTGCTTTACTTGGGAAATGACGATATAAGGCGGCCTCTGATACCCCTACTTCTGCGGCTAATTTAGCCGTTGTGATACGTTGACCCGGTTTTCCTTCAAGCATAATAGCTAGCGCACTTAAAATATCATCCTTTCGGTTTGCTTTTTTATTATTGTTTTTTGCAACCATCTTAATAACTTCCTTTGTTATCTTTACTTTTCTTTTTATTGTTATTGTCATTATCTTTTTTGTAACTATCTATCTGAATGCACAACGCCACTTTTACCACGATCTGTTTCCTCAAAAATATTCACCCCACGTCACTACTATTTTTATAATAATTAAAAACTAACGGCATCATCATCTAGTGGTTATTAGCTTGAACGCTAATTAACTATGGGTGCAACAAAGCCATTAAATCCATTAGTTTACGCTATGTTTATGGCCAAACCACTAAAAGCGCAATAGCGATGGGCAGCTATATGAATTGCAATCTCTGTCTAACTCAACGATGTTGAAATATAACTTAGGCCCGATTACGATAAAACTAAAAAAACGCATCACTTGTTTTAGCAACAAGTGAGTTTAATTTGTGTCGTTACTCGGGTCTTGAGAAGAAGATTTAAACTGCTCACTAATAACTTTAAGCAGTTGAATAGCAACTTCTTTCTTGCTGCTTAATGCAATATCAAAACGTTGTTTTTTAGAAAAAACAGTCAATGCATTATTATCGCTATTAAACCCTTGATCACTTATTGAAACATCATTAGCAGCAATTAAGTCTAAATTTTTACGTTGCAATTTACCTAATGCATAAGCCTCTACATCATTTGTTTCAGCAGCAAAGCCCACGCAAAAAGGACGATTAACTGCCATCGCCACATCAGCAATAATATCTGGATTTTTAACCAAGGTTAATGTGATTGAGTCAGTATCACTTTGTTTCTTCATTTTTTCGTCATGGACTTGCTGTGCACGATAATCAGCCACTGCAGCACAAGCAATGAATATATCTGCATCAACAATTGAAGCAAGTGCAGCTTGATGCATATCAATCGCACTTTTTACATCTATACGTTTAATACTAGAAGGTAGAGTTAATTGAACTGGTCCAGCAATTACGGTCACATTAGCGCCCATATTTAACGCAGCCTGCGCCAGTGAAAAGCCCATTTTTCCAGAGCTATGATTACTAATATAACGCACAGGATCGATCGCTTCTTGGGTTGGTCCCGCAGTGATCACAATATTAACACCTGCTAAAGATTGATCCGCAGGCGCAAAAAAATCACAACATAATTGAACCAAGTCAGGAACTTCAAGTAAGCGACCAGGACCAACATCTCCACACGCTTGTAAGCCTTGAGCGGGCCCCCATATATGTAACCCACGTGCTTTTAATACCTTTAAGTTTTCTTGGGTTGCAGCCGCTAAATACATCTGTTGATTCATGGCAGGAGCAATCGCAATAGGCGATGGACTCGCTAAACATAACGTTGTAAGCAACTCATCGGCCATGCCAGCGCGTAAACGAGCAATCGCATTAGCAGTGGCTGGGGCAATTAAAATTAAATCAGCCCATTTGGCTAATTCAATGTGCCCCATACCGGCTTCTGCTTGGGGATCTAACAAATCATCGTAAATGACATGCCCGGAAACAGCCTGCATTGTTAAAGGGGTAATAAACTGTTTAGCTGAAGCAGTCATTACAATGCGAACTTGCGCGCCTTGATCAATCAGACGACGGGTTAATTCAGCACTTTTGTAAGCAGCAATCCCACCACAAACACCCAACAGTATCTTTTTCCCTTCAAGGGGTAATATTGACAACATAAGCTTCTCAACAAAAATAATAAAAAATGGGCGTTACAATAGCATAAAAATATTACGCAATATGTGACAACTTCAACTAGATTTAAGGCTCTTATCTTTTATTGAGGTATTCAGATTTGACATCAATAAAACAATGGCCAAAACAAGAGAGGCCGCGTGAAAAATTAATTCAGCAAGGTGCAAATAGTTTAACTGATAGTGAATTATTAGCTATTTTTTTGCGTACTGGTTGCCAAGGAATCGATGTTGTTACTTTATCTCGTCAATTATTAACTGATTTTGGGTCTTTGCGCGCTTTATTTTCTGCCTCTGAAAGCGATTTTTGTGTGCATAAAGGATTAGGACAAGCTAAATATGTACAATTGCAGGCCGTACTAGAAATGTCACGTCGTTATTTACAAGAACCTTTGATGAAAGGAGACCCTTTAACCAGCGCGGCACAAACACAACAATTTTTAAATGCAAAAATGCGAGATTACCCCTATGAAGTCTTCGCTGCATTATTATTAGATAGCCAACATCGTGTTATTCGCTTTCACGAATTTTTCTTTGGAACGATCAATAGTGCCAATGTACATCCACGTATTATCGTGCAAAAAGTATTGCAGGAAAATGCTGCAGCCGTCATTTTAGTCCATAACCATCCTTCAGGTGATCCAACTGCTAGTGAATCAGATAAAAAAATAACTGAAAAACTAGTGAATACACTGCAATTAATTGATGTTAAAATATTGGACCATTTCATCATTGGTGATGGAAAATACACCTCATTTGCGGAAAAAGGGTGGATTTAAAGCATTTATTGTCACAATTGTTGATCTTTTAATCTCAATCATGTATAAAATGCGCCCTCGACGCCTTTGGCGACGGCTAAAAAAGGTGTTCGACTATTTTGCTCGAGTAAAACTAATATTTTTGGAGATTTCGACATGTCTAGAGTATGTCAAGTTACAGGCAAGCGTCCAGCTGTTGGTAACAATGTATCACACGCGAAGAACCGTACACGACGTCGTTTCTTACCTAACCTACAAACACACCGTTTTTGGGTTGAGAGTGAGAACCGTTTTGTTAAATTACGCCTAACTACTAAAGGTATGCGTATCATCGACAAAAAAGGTATTGATTCAGTTTTAACTGATATCCGTGCTAATGGCGTTAAAGTTTAAGGAGCTTACAAATGCGTGATAAAATTCGTTTAAATTCAAGCGCTGGCACTGGTCATTTTTATACTACTGATAAAAATAAAAAGAACATGCCTGAAAAGTTTGAAATCAAAAAGTTTGACCCAGTAGTACGTAAACACGTTATCTACAAAGAAGGCAAAATCAAGTAATTTTGATTTAACCTTAAAAAAACCCAGTTTATACTGGGTTTTTTTATACCTACAAAAAAGGAATTAGCATGCGTTTATCCAAAAAAGGCTGGAATAATGTACTTATTTTTGGTGTTTTGCTGATCATCTTCATCTTTAACTTCAGCCAAGAATTACGTTTATCTTCCAAAACATCGCAGCGTCATGTCATTGCTAATGACTTAACCATTGTAGAAATTGACACTCCTGATTATGTGATAACTCGTGTAGGCCGAAATTGGCAAAGTAAGCCCAATAGAGGCATTTCCAGTGAACAACTGCAGAAGATAGTGAATAACTGGCAAACAGTTCCTCTTGATGTGTTAACGCTCCAAAGCTTACCTACTTCAAGCTTTATTATTAAATTTTTTGTCGCTGAACAGGTACAACCGATTATTGTGCAACTCCACCAGCAGCAAGATGACCAGTATATTTTACAAGTCGATGAACAGCTTTTTCTGTCATTGCCTGCTAAACAGCTAGCACAATTTTTAGGTCAGTAGCCTTCTAGTAAAAAAAATTGACTGTATTTTTAATTAAATTCGAAACTTAATTAATTATGATTTACGGCTTAAATCTCGTGCAAGTATCAGTGATAGACCGATCATTTGTAAAAAAATAGACCAATTTCGTAAACTCGATATAGATTTTTTATATGCACCTTCTCTCTCTTTATAATCTAGATTGGTTAAAAAGCGTTGATCGATCTGCTCTCTTATAAGGTGCTGGTATTGATTGATTTCTTTATTTACAAACTGAAAATCATTTAATTCTATGATGCTAAGTTTACGTTGTAGATGAGCGGAAAAAATAGAAGATAATACAGGTATCAGAGAAGGTTTAATTTCCCCCTGTTGAGTTAACAATAATAAGGTATCTCTTTTTTGTTCAATGGCTTCCATTTGAGACCACAACAATTCAATTTGATTACTGTTTTCAGAAGCACGCATATTAAGTGCGGATAACTTTTCGTTTTTTTCTTCAATAAAAAAATGTGTCACTAATGCGGATGATATATTAAACACCAACCCAATCATTACGATCGCCCAAGTAGGAATATTCTTCATATTATTTCCTTTTAGCATTAACTAATTTTATTAATTGCACTTATTATGCGAATCTAGGGTTTTAATTAATTTTATTTAATAACGAGATCAAAATGCCAGAATTACCAGAGGTAGAAACTAGTCGTCGAGGCATTAGCCCACATATTGTTGATCAAAAAATATGTGGTGTGATACTCCGCCATCATCAATTACGTTGGCCAATTCCTAGTAACTTATTAGCCCTATTAAAAAATAGAGTTTTACTAGCAGTAGACCGACGAGCTAAATATCTATTGCTACGCTTTGAAAATGGCACCTTACTGATCCACCTTGGTATGTCTGGTAGTTTGCGTATTTGCAAATTGGGTGACGAGCCTCAAAAACATGACCATGTTGATTTTGAGTTTCAGCATTGTTTATTGCGCTATACCGATCCCAGACGCTTTGGTGCCATTTTATGGTTAGGCGAAGCACCACAAGAATGTCCCTTATTAAGCATACTAGGTCCAGAACCATTGTCCGAGGAGTTCACGGCAGAAATGCTTTATGAGCAAGCTAAAAATAGAAAAATACCGGTTAAGCAATTTATTATGGAACAAAAAGTGGTGACTGGTGTAGGTAATATTTACGCAACGGAAGCCTTATTTAATGCAAAAATAAGCCCCATTAGAGCGGCCAATAATATTAGTTTAAAGCGTTATCAACGATTAGTTATTGCCATTAAAAAAATATTAGAAGAAGCGATTAAACAAGGTGGAACAACATTAAAAGACTTTGTTGGAGGAGATGGTAAACCAGGCTATTTTCAACAAACGTTACATGTATACGGTAAAACAGGGGAATTATGTCCTAGCTGTGATAAGCCATTAACATCAGTGAAATTAGCAGCCAGAAACAGTGTCTATTGTAGTCACTGCCAACATTAAAAAATAAAGGCTTGTTGCAGCTCCTGTAAATAATTAAGCTATGCAACAAGACCTTTTATTATCTATCTGAATAGATTATTTATAATTAATTTCACCTGCAGCATCATAATCAGAAACGTTTAAAGGTGTATGTGACTCAAGATAATCTTTTAATACCTCAGCATCTACAAATCCAGTATTTACAAAGCCAGCATGATTTGTAATTTTAGGATATCCATCGCCACCAGCTGCATTAAAACTTGGAATGGTGAAGCGATACGTTTGCATTAAATCAATGGCTTTTCCGTGGATTTTCACTTCACTTACAGAGGTCTTACTAACAACCATACTAATGCCATAGAATTGAGCATAGGCGCCTGTATCAACAGGTTTAGTTGCAACTGCATTAAGATATTCTATGACTTCAGCACCTTTCATATCAACGTACGTTAATTGATTTGCAAAAGGTTGTACTTTTAAAACATCTTTATAGGTAACGCTACCCGCTTCGATTGAATCACGCACACCACCAGAATTCATCACACTAAAATCTGCCTTAGCTCTTTCTTTATGTGCTTTAGCAATTAATCGACCAAGGTTGGTTTGTTTAAAACGTACCACATTACGGTCACCTTCAAGTTTGCCATTAATTTCGGCTACTTGGTTATTCAACTCAACCTGACCTTTTTCTTGGTAAGGAGCCAAAAATGCTAAAAGTGCTGGATCTTGTGTGATCTGTGATTGAATCAAAACACGTTTTGATTCGCCATCCACTTTTACTTTTTTCACTAAATTAACAGGAATTAAGCGGTAACTGACTAATGCTAGTTCGCCGTTTTTAAATTTATAATCTGCGCGTCCAACATATTTACCCCACTCATGAGCTTGGACAATGTAGGTACCATTTTGTTTGTCTGGTACACAGTCGTCACCGGGTTTAAATTGACTATTAGCAACATTCACACTCTCCATACAGACAGGCTCTTGTGAGTGCCCACCCACGATCATATCAAGTGCACCTGCTGGTAATGAACGAGCAAGAGTGACATCTCCAGGTGCATTAACACCAAAGCCTGCATCTTGATAATGCCCCATATGCGTGACAGCAAAAATCAAATCGGGTTGTTCATTTTTTTCAAGTTCAACGATAACCTTAGCGGCTTCTATTTTTGGGTCACGAAAGTCAATACCGCTAATGTATTCTGGATTACCAATTTTAGCCGTGTCTTCTGTTGTTAACCCTATAACTGCGATCTTTACTCCTTGTTTAACAAAAACCTGATAAGGCTGGAATAAACGCTGACCTGTTTTTTTATTATAGATATTCGCCGACAGCATTGGGAAGTTTGCCCACTGTCCCTGTTTTTCAAGTACAGATAACGGATTATCAAATTCATGGTTACCTAATGCCATTGCATCATAACCAATCATACTCATGCCTTTAAAATCTGGCTCTGCATCTTGTAAGTCAGACTCTGGTACTCCTGTGTTGATATCACCGCCCGAGAGTAATAAAACACTACCTCCTGCCCCTTCAACTTCTTGACGAATTTGATCAATTAAGGTTTTACGCGCAGCCATGCCATACTCGCCATGGCGATTTTGCCAAAAGCGACCATGATGATCGTTAGTATGTAGTACGGTTAAATCGTAGCTTTTATCGGCTTGCCATTGTTGTTGTGGAGCAGAAGCACATCCCCAAAGAGCAGCACTGAAAAGAGTGGCCAATATGATCGGCTTAACGCTTGTTCTCATAATCATTCCTTTTTTATGTATCAAGTGACTTGGTGTTTACTATCTACTATTGAAGATGGGGTCGACCACCAGCACGATAAGTAATTTTCAGAACCTGATTAAAACAGAAGAGACCTTTGTCATTACAAAGGTCTCTGGTTTAATTTTATAATACCAATATGCCTGAGCATGCGTTCAAATATTGAGCAGAGAAAATGAATCAACTTAAGGCAGAAGTGATGCATTTTTACCAACAATATTAATCAACTAGCGGAATTGGTATAGCTAGAAGTAGTGTATGCAACTATGACAATGCTTAACAGCATTGTCATAGAGAAATGATACAAAAAGAGATAAAAGTCCCAAATGAGCTGATTCTAGTTGGGACTTTTAGACAAATAACAGCGTTTTTACTGTTGGTCGATAAATGCTTGTTGCACACATGCTGGTGCTAATAAGCTAATATCACCTTGATGTTTAAAGACTTCTTTAACGATGGTTGAAGATATAAAAGCAGTTCGAGCATGCGCAGGTAATAAAATAGTCTCTAATTCAGGATTCAGAGTGTGATTTACTTGCGACAATTGAATTTCATAATCAGCATCAGTCCCACCACGAATACCACGAATTAATGCCTGTGCTTGATGCGTTTTTGCAAACTCCGCCAACAAACCATTGAATGGCACAATCTCCACACCATTAAGGTGTTTAGTGGCTTCGAAAAGCAAATTACAACGGGTTTGTAAATCAAACCAAGGCTTTTTGCTACTATTGATAGCCACCGCAACAATCACCCGATCAGCTAAACAACTCGCACGAGTAATAAGATCAAGGTGGCCATTAGTAACGGGATCAAATGATCCTGGAAAGACAACTGTATTCATTATTTATCCTCTAGAGGTATCGTATATTTTTTTTGCTCATTCTCTTGCTCAACCATCGGCCAATAAAACTCAAACCAAGGTTCTGATTGTTCAGCCCTTAAACTCGCTTTTGGAAATTGAATCGAAAAATGACTGTGCTTAAATGCTTTTAATGAAGTTGTTATTTCAACATCACTGGCGAGCCAAAAGCACACCAAGAAAACAAAAGGGTAACCGAAAAAAAGTTTAAACATATTTAATGACCGCTTTTACTGTTTAAAATAGTGATTTAATAATGACTACTTAAATGACAACCTTCGCGTTATGCAATACAAAAAACTAATCAGAAGCGATTCAGATTAGTTTTTGAAGCTATTCAAAAATTATTTTTTCACCTGATTGCTTAGTGATCGCAGCAGATAAGAAGCTTAAAAATTCCGCCCCACTTCGGTCATCAATCCAGAAGCCATCCTTAAAATCATAATGATGACCATTTTCTAATGTAGCTAACCACACTTGATGCAATGGTTGTTGGCGATTAATAATCAACTTAGTTCTATTCTCAAACTCTAAAGTTAGCAAAGCACCATTTTGGTCATAATCTATATCAGCGCCTGATGCTTCAATGTTATCTTCGATTTTTTGGTACAACATATCCGCTAATTCAAGAAATTCGCTATCCGTCATTTACTTCTCCTTTGCTTTTTACCGATGAAATGCGATTATAGAGGGCTAAAAATATTTAACTAGGAGAAGGTATGAAAAAACTGAATTTATCGTTAATAGCCCTGCTTTTTTCAAGTTTATTGATAGGTTGTGGCATGAAAGGCCCACTTTATAGAGAAGCGCCACCTGCACCTAAAGAACAACCAGTGCAAACCAATGCAACCGAAGCAGAAACAACAGATGCCTTAAATACTTCACAATAAAACATGCATGAAGGCAGTGACAATAACCAATAAACTACAGAATCAACAAAAGGATTTCAAATTGGATCATTTTAATTACCATAGCGATGGCCGTCTATTAGTCGAAGACACTGCAATTGAAGATATCATCAAGAAATCAGGTACGCCTGCGTATGTTTACTCTCGAGCGACTATTGAGCGTCATTGGAAAGCTTTTGATAATGCAGCGGGATCTCATCCTCATTTAATTTGTTACGCAGTTAAAGCAAACTCAAACCTAGGTGTACTTAATCTAATGGCTCGCTTGGGTTCAGGTTTTGATATTGTATCGGTTGGTGAGTTATTGCGTGTTATTCAAGCCGGCGGAGACCCTAAAAAAGTTGTTTTCTCTGGTGTAGGCAAAACTGAAATTGAAATATCGACTGCATTACAAGCAGGGATCCATTGTTTCAATGTTGAATCTATCTCTGAGTTGTACCGTATTAATGAAGTCGCTGGCTGTTTAAACAAGAAAGCCCCTATTTCGATTCGAATTAATCCGAATATTGATGCAGGTACGCACCCTTATATTTCTACGGGATTAAAAGAAAATAAATTTGGTATTGAAATAGAACAAGCATCGACGGTTTATAATATTGCTAATGAATTGCCTTTCTTGGAAGTAAAAGGTGTAGATTGTCACATTGGTTCTCAACTAACTGAAATTGAACCATTCTTAGAAGCATTAGATAAACTACTTATCTTAATTGATAGCCTAGCAACACAGGGTATTACAATCGAACACTTGGATTTAGGGGGCGGCTTAGGCGTTCCATATAATGGCGAAACACCGCCACAGCCAGCACAATACATGCACGCTATTATTGAGCGTATGAACGGCCGTAAACTCAAACTTATTTTCGAACCAGGCCGTGCAATCATGGCCAATGCTGGTATTTTAGTGACTAAAGTTGAGTTCTTAAAATTAAACGACCATAAGAACTTTGCGATTGTTGATGCTGCTATGAATGATTTAATTCGTCCTGCATTATACAGTGCGTGGCAAAATATCATTCCGCTTAATAATAAATTAAACGATCCTGAAACACGTCCAAGTCGAGTTTACGATGTTGTTGGTCCGATCTGTGAAACCGGTGACTTTTTAGGTAAAGATCGTTCACTAACCATTGCAGAAGGCGATCATTTAGTGATCCGTAGTGCAGGCGCTTACGGTGCAACCATGAGTTCAAATTACAACTCGCGTTGTCGCCCAGCAGAAATAATGGTTGATGGTGATAAAGCCTTTGTTGTCCGCCAGCGTGAAAAACACATTGAGCTATGGCGCGGTGAGCATGTTTTACCTTAGTTATAACTTATGCGCTATCTCAGGGAGTCTTAACTCCCTATTTTAATAGGTTTTATTGGTAAAAGTAGAGCGAAGATGAATATTGAATTTTCTAAAATGCACGGCTTGGGTAATGACTTTATGGTTATTAACAATGTCACGCAAAATGTCTTTCTATCTAAAGAGACGATCTGCAAATTAGCAGATCGTAACTTTGGCATAGGCTTCGACCAATTATTAATGGTTGAACCTCCCTATGATCCAGACTTAGACTTTCATTACCGCATCTTTAATGCTGATGGTAGTGAAGTAGAACAATGTGGTAATGGTGCTCGTTGTTTTGCGCGTTTTGTTAAATTAAAAGGATTAACCCACAAACGGGTGATTAACGTCAGTACAGCAAAGGGTAAAATTCAGCTAAAAATAGAACAAGATGGCAATATTATTGTGGACATGGGCAAGCCTATTTTAGAGCCAGCAAAAGTACCTTTTGAAGCACAGAAAGAAGAAAAAACATATATTCTACGTGTTGAAGACCACACTGTGCTATGTGGCGTGGTTTCAATGGGTAACCCACATTGCGTTGTACTTGTTGATGATATAAAGACAGCTCCAGTTGAAACATTGGGCCCTTTACTAGAAGTACATGAACGCTTTCCAAACAAAGTGAATGTTGGTTTTTTACAAATAATAGACCGTGATTTTGCAAAGCTACGCGTATGGGAGCGTGGCGTAGGTGAAACCTTAGCTTGTGGCACCGGCGCTTGTGCGGCAGCTGTGGTTGGTCAATTACAAGGTAAATTAGATACACATTGTCGTATTGAATTACCCGGTGGTGAGCTCCGATTTTTTTGGCAGCCAGGACAAAGTGTGCGCATGAGTGGTCCCGCTGAGTTTGTGTTTGATGGGCAAATTCAAATATAAACAGATTCTGTTATTATTTTATAACGCACCATCGATAACGTTTACTCTAATGATGTAATGCTAAAACAACGATATTAAAAAGTGCACGGTTAATTCATTTGAGAATTGGTTTATGCACTTTTTTATTATCTAGGATTGACCATGAGCTCCTTATTGCCAGATACACAACGCTATTTATTACATATTGCTAGCCAACGTGGCTTAAGCCCTGTCACTATCAATAACTACCAACGCCATCTTAATGAGTTTATTGCATTATTAAAGCTTCAAAATATACACACATGGCAACAGCTTGATACACACCAAGTACGCTTATTAGCTAAACAGTTACATCAAAATGGTATTAAAGCACGCTCCATTGCCACCAAACTTTCTGCATTACGCTCTTTTCTAGAATACCTAGTTAAGAACGATCAACTTACCTTTAATCCCGCTAAAGGTGTTGCAGCACCAAAATTAGATAAGCCGCTACCTAAAAACATCAGTGTCGACGATATGGATCAGCTATTAGATATTGATGGCGATGATCCACTTACCATTCGAGATCATTGTATGATGGAGCTCATGTATTCTTCTGGGTTAAGGTTAAGTGAGTTAGTGGGTATTAACTTAAAAGATATAAAGTTATCGGAAAAAGAGATAATGGTCACCGGTAAAGGCAGTAAACAGCGCTTATTACCTATCACTAAAAGTGCCGTTAGTACCATTAGACTATGGTTAAAGATCAGACCTGAATTTGCGGAAGCCGGTGAAACAGCACTATTTTTATCTAAACAAAAAAGACGAATTTCAGCGCGTAGTGTGCAAATGCGGATGGAAAAATGGGGACTACAGCAGGCATTACCAAGCCACGTTAATCCTCACAAATTGCGCCATTCATTTGCAACGCACATGTTGGAATCCAGTGGGAATCTGCGTGCGGTACAAACCCTACTAGGCCATGCTGACCTAGCCACTACACAAATTTATACGCATTTAGATTTTCAACATTTAGCAGAAGTGTATGACAAAGCACACCCTCGCGCTAAGCGTAAAAAATAATATTATTAACAGGGATAAAAATGAAATTTTATAGACCCCTTCGCCCTTTCAAAGCAATTAGCTTTGATTTGGATGATACCTTATATGACAACCATCCGATCATCATAAAGGCGGAAGCGGACTTCCTTGTCTATTTGCGTACAACCTATCAGCAATTAGCAGAGTTAGATGCCCGTAAATGGGCGTTATATAGAGATTTACTGGTAAAAGAAAATCCGGCATTACAACATGATGTATCGCTATGGCGTAAAGAAATAATTCAACGCATCATGGTGGTTTATGGTATTGCAATGGTTAATGCTATTAAGTATGCCGATAGTGCATTACAGGTATTTCTGCAATTACGCAGTGATTTCACGGTGCCAGAAAAAAGTATTAAATTATTACAACAACTCGCATTGCACTACCCTGTGATAGCATTAACCAATGGTAACGTGAATGTGGAACAGATCGGTCTCCATGATAAATTTAAATTTGTGATAAAAGCGGGCAATGGATTACGCAGCAAACCACATTTAGATATGTTTCAACAAGCAGCATCAAAGTTAGATATCAAGGTAGAGGACATTTTACACGTGGGTGATCACTTGATCTCAGACGTATATGGGGCACAAAATAATAAAGCACAAGCAGTTTGGTTTAACCCTAACCATACAAAACTTGATCGTGCCAAGTTACTACCGACTTTGGAAATGAACGACCTACAAGACTTATTAACTATTTTATAGCCCGCTATTTATCGTTCAGGTTAATAGTTCAGCGACTATCAATAATCATTACCACGGTATTTCAGCAGAGGTTCTTTGGCATATACTACAACATAGAATATTCACATTTATGCGATGTTTCGGTATAGTTCCTTTCTACTGAATAAATAAACAGGCATTTTTATGGACGTATCTTACCTTATCGATGATTTAAATGATCATCAACGCGCTGCCGTATCAGCACCAGAACAGAATATGCTGGTATTAGCCGGCGCCGGTAGTGGTAAAACACGTGTTTTAACCCATAGAATCGCATGGCTTATGCAAGTTAATCAAATACCTACCTACGGTATTTTAGCGGTTACCTTTACCAACAAAGCAGCAAAAGAGATGCGTGGACGTATTGCTGACATTTGCCCACAGCAAATTGGCAGTATGTGGATTGGTACTTTCCATGGTATTGCCCATCGTTTATTGCGCTTGCATCATCAAGAAGCTAACTTACCAGAGCAGTTTCAGATCATTGATAGTGATGACCAACAAAAAATGGTTAAACGTATTATCAAAAGCTTAGGGTTAGATGAAAAATACTACCCACCAAAAGAGCTGCAGTGGTATATCAACGATAAAAAAGACGAAGGGTTACGTGCTAAACATATCGACCCAGGTTTTGGCGTACAAGATAAGCATCGCTTGCAAGTCTATCAAGCCTATGAAGCCGCTTGCCAATTAGCTGGATTAGTGGACTTTGCAGAATTATTATTGCGAGCGCATGAGTTATTATTAAATAACGCCGCACTATTGCTTCATTATCAACAGCGTTTTCAACATGTTTTAGTTGACGAGTTTCAAGATACGAACAAATTACAATACGCTTGGTTAACACTATTAACTGATAACAATAATTACCTAACCATTGTTGGTGATGATGATCAGTCCATCTACGGTTGGCGCGGCGCAGATATTGAAAATATTCAACGTTTTTTAAAAGAGAAAACGTCACCCGTTACTATTCGTTTAGAGCAAAATTATCGCTCTACAGGCAATATCCTAAAAGCCTCAAATCAATTAATTCAAAATAACAGCGATCGTTTAGGAAAAGTTCTGTGGACTGACGGGGATGATGGCGAGCCAATATCCATCTATAGTGCCTTCAATGATTATGATGAAGTGCGTTACGTCACCAGCCAGTTGCAAACATGGGAAAAGGCAGGTAACAAACTCAGCGAATGTGCCATTTTATACCGCAGCAATGCTCAATCGCGTTTATTTGAAGAACAATTAATGGCACAGCAAATTCCTTACCATATCTATGGCGGGCAACGTTTCTTCGACCGCTTGGAAATTAAAGACAGCATCGCCTATTTACGATTAATGAATAACCATCAAGACGACGCAGCATTCGAACGAATTGTTAATAAGCCTAAACGAAAAATAGGTAATACTAGCTTAGATAAAATAAGAATTTGTGCCCGTGAGCAAGGTTATACGCTATGGCAAGCTAGCCAATACTTAATTGAAAACAAACAATTAAGTCCTGCTGCTAAGGCGTCATTAAGTGGTTTCTTAACTTTAATTAACCGCTTTAAAAATGAAACCTCAGAATTACCTTTATTCCAAATGGTGGATCACATCAATAAACACTCAGGTTTAGAGGCGATGTATGAAGCTGAAAAAGGAGAGAAATCCCGTAGCCGAATCGAGAACTTACAAGAATTAGTCTCAGCGACTAAAGGATTTGTTATTCCAGAAGAAGAGCAAGAGATGGAAGAGTTGACTGCCTTTTTAGCTTACGCAGCTTTAGAATCAGGTGATAATCAAGCCGATGAGTTTGAAGATGCAGTTCAATTAATGACTATGCATGCAGCTAAAGGGTTAGAGTTTCCACAGGTATTTATTGTTGGAGTAGAAGAAGGCATGTTCCCTGGGCAGCAATCAGCCACCGATGAAACACGAATGGCCGAAGAACGCCGCTTATGTTATGTAGGCTTAACACGAGCAATGACGAAATTAACACTTTGTCATGCAGAAAGCCGCCGTTTGTATGGACAAGAAAAATTTCATGCACCGTCGCGTTTTATTAGTGAGCTTCCAGAAGAAAATATCGAATATATTCGGTTAAAAACTCAAGTTCGTAGAGCGCAACCGGTTATACAGAAGCCCAAGCTAGCCATCACTCAAGATATTCAGGGATTCAAACTAGGACAACAAGTGATGCACCCCAAATTTGGAGAAGGGACGATTACAGCGCAAGAAGGTAGTGGTGAAAATAGTCGTTTACAAGTCCACTTTATGGGTGTGGGTAGTAAATGGTTGATGACAACCTATGCTCGTTTAGAGGTCATATAATCAACGCTAGTATCCAAATTAGTGGCTAAATAATGCGTATTGCTTGATAACGGGCATGAATGTCTCGATTTTGCTATGTAGCGCGAGTATAACGCTTATCTACATTGGCGATTTATCTAACGTAATCAACAAAGTTAAAGCAAGATCAAAACTGTGATTATGATTCAATAAACAAGCAGTTTTGATCTTTATAACATGCTAAAAAATAAAAACTAATTACACTGGTTTAGTGCCTATTTTTAATAGTTACGCTAAGCACATAATACAGGGAGTGAATTATGCGTTCTAAACTGATCAAAGACTTTTTAGTTTATATTGAAGACTGCCATAAAGCCTTAGCCGATCTTTATCAGCGATTGGGTGTAGAAGCCAGCGATCGAAAAACGAAATTATTGTTAGAATACATGAAAAACAGAGAGCAAATCTCTCACCTAAATTTACATCAATATATTAAACTCGCTCCCGTTAGTTTATTAGATACTCTGCTAGATAATTTCTTCGACCAAAGTTTCCCCCAACGCTGTAAAGAGCTTGAACTGAAAACAGATTTAGAGCTAGAAGACATTGTGACCTTAGCAATACAGTTAGATATGCAATTAATTGAAGCAATGAAAGCGGTCGCTAGTAACAGCCCAACTTTAGAAGCAGAAACGGCTATCGGGCAATTAACCAGTAAAGAAGAAGAAATGCTGTATCAAGTTGTCATCGCCAGTCATGAATTTGAGTACTTATAGTTTCATCTGCCGCTAATATTAAAAGTCTTCCCAATATTGGACTTTTAAGGCTTGTTATTAACTTCCTCGCTAGTCTTCACCAACGATAAACGGTAGAATCTGACTACTTTATTTGTCGAATCAATTGGTGAGTTACCCATGAAAGCATTAATCCAAATCCTACTTGAACAAGCAGTTGCTTCTTTACAGACACAACAAATTTTACCTGCCGATGTTCAACCCCGTATAACCATTGATCGCACCAAAGACAAATCACATGGCGACTTTGCTAATAACTTAGCATTAATGCTAGCAAAACCAGCAAAACAGAACCCGCGCGGACTTGCCGAGCTAATTGTAAAAAACTTACCGGCTTCAGAGCTAGTGATTAAAACAGAAATTGCAGGGCCTGGTTTTATTAACTTTTTCATCAACCCACATTACATCGAAAAACAAATCGATAGTGCTTTTGCTAATGAGCGTTTAAATGTTGAATTAACGAAGACACCGCAAACGGTAGTTATCGACTACTCATCACCTAACCTTGCCAAAGAAATGCACGTAGGTCATTTACGTTCAACAATTATCGGTGACTCAGTAACCCGTACACTAGAGTTTCAAGGACACAATGTTGTCCGTCAAAACCATGTTGGTGATTGGGGAACTCAATTCGGTATGCTATTAGCATATATGGAAGAGTTACGTGCAAGAGGCGAAGAAATTAATAAAAACCTTGCTAACCTAGAAGTATTCTATCGTGCAGCAAAAGGCCGTTTTGATGAATCAGAAGACTTTGCTAACCGTGCTCGTGATTTAGTGGTTGCATTACAAAGTGGCGATAGCGAATGCTTAGCATTATGGAAAGAATTTAAAGATATTAGTATTGCACATTGCCAAGAAGCATATGACCGTTTAGGTGTCAGCTTAACGTTAGATGATGTCCACGGTGAAAGTGCTTACGATAAAGACCTAAGCGTTGTAGTAAGTGACTTAGAAAAAAAAGGCCTATTACAAGAAAGCCAAGGTGCTAAATGTGTTTTTTTAGATGACTTCAAAAATAAAGAAGGTGAGCCACTTCCAGTTATTATTAAGAAAAAAGATGGCGGCTTTTTATATGCTACTTCTGATTTAGCAGCGATTCGTTACCGTCAATCAGTATTAAATGCCGATCGTGTTTTATACTTTGTAGATGCACGCCAAGGATTACATTTCCAACAAGTATTTGAAGTGGCACGCTTAGCAGATTTTGTTAAAGCAGGCACGACACTTGAACATATGCCATTTGGTACTGTCATGGGTGAAGATGGCAAACCCTTTAAAACACGTGCAGGTTCAACGCCTAAATTAGCTGATTTACTAACAGAAGCAGAACAACGAGCTTATCAATTAGTAAAAGAAAAGAATCAGGATATGGCAGAAGATGAATTACGCCATATAGCATCAGTTGTTGGTATCTCTTCTGTGAAATATGCGGATTTATCAAAAAATCGTACCAGTGATTATACCTTTAGCTTTGACAGCATGTTAAGTTTTGAAGGCAATACAGCTCCTTATTTATTATATGCTTACACTCGTGTTGCAAGTATTTTTAATAAAGCGGGGATCGAATTAAATAGCATTACAGCAAACGTTTCTTTTACTGAAGAAAAAGAGATCGACTTAGCGAATAAGCTGATGCAGTTTAATGAAATTATCGACCAAGTGGGTCAGCAAGGCATGCCACACTTTTTATGTGCTTACCTGTTTGAGTTAGCCGGTTTATTCTCAAGCTTTTACGAAGCTTGCCCAATATTAATTGCTGACAATGAAACACAAAAACAAAGCCGTTTAAAACTGGCTGCTTTAACGGCTAAAACGCTGCAACAAGGGTTAGCGCTGTTGGGCATTAACACACTGGAACGTATGTAATAATGGCCAAAGTAACACGCAGAAAACCCGCTAAACGGGGAGCTAATAAAAGAAATAACAAACGGAAGCCTAATCCACAAGGGTTTCCGTA
Organism: Vibrio sp. 1-Bac 57; assembly: GCF_037546855.1. NCBI lineage: Bacteria > Pseudomonadati > Pseudomonadota > Gammaproteobacteria > Vibrionales > Vibrionaceae > Vibrio > Vibrio sp. 1-Bac 57. The sequence continues at coordinate 37,231 of NZ_JALAAC010000034.1, forward strand.
TATTGCTTGCTTTTTTGCACTCGTGTTAATTGCTTTTATTGGCTATTTTGTTTTTGCTGTTGATAAACCGACTGCTCAAGTAAAACCTAAAAAAGCAACGGTCAAAAATGAAGAAGTTCTGCCCGAAAAGCCTCAACCGCAGTGGGATTACGTTGATATATTAAAAACCAAAGAGGTTAAAGTAGAGATCCCTGAACAACAAAAATCAACTCAACCTTATCAAATGCAGTGTGGTTCGTTTAGACAACAAGGGGATGCAGAATCTTTAAAAGCTAAAATAGCCTTCCAAGGATTAGAAAGCCAAGTTAAAAAAACGGGTAATTGGTATCGTGTGATATTAGGTCCTTACGAACGTAAGCGTTTAGCTGAAAAACAACGTCATAAACTACAACGAGCCAAAATCAACGGCTGTCTGATATGGTTCTGGCGTTAATCATTTAATAGGAGAACTTAGGTTCTCCTTTTCTTTATCTATTTCCCCTTGAATTCAATAAAAACCACCCCATTTTATATTTATCAGCCAATATATTTGGCCATTCATTTAGTTAATAAACAACAAAAGGGTTCAATATGACGACTATTGTTTCTGTACGACGCGGTAATCAAGTGGTTATCGGTGGTGATGGTCAGGTATCACTCGGCAACACCGTAATGAAAGGCAATGCACGCAAAGTACACCGTTTATACAATGATCAAGTCATTGCAGGTTTTGCTGGCGGTACGGCGGATGCTTTTACTCTTTTAGAACGTTTTGAAGCCAAGCTACAAGCCCATCAAGGTAACCTTGAGCGTGCCGCAGTGGAATTAGCCAAAGATTGGCGTACGGACCGCATGTTAAGAAAACTAGAAGCTTTATTAGCGGTTGCCGATAAAAAGCATTCATACATTATTACTGGTAATGGTGATGTAGTTAGACCTGAAAATGACTTAATTGCAATTGGTTCAGGTGGTAATTTCGCACAATCTGCAGCAATGGCTTTATTAGAGAATACTGACTTATCCGCACAAGAAATAGTTGAAAAAGCCTTAACTATTGCAGGCAATATATGTGTATTTACTAACACTAACCAAACGATTGAATGTATCGACATTGATGCTGAAGAAGCAACAAAAAAATAGGAATACACATGACTAATAATATGACTCCACAACAAATAGCACATGAATTAGATCGCCACATCATTGGCCAAAGCAAAGCTAAACGTGCTGTTGCTATCGCATTACGTAATCGTTGGCGTCGAATGCAATTAAATGAAGATATTCGCCAAGAAGTAACCCCTAAAAATATTTTAATGATCGGTCCTACAGGTGTCGGTAAAACTGAGATTGCACGCCGTTTAGCAAAATTAGCGAATGCACCTTTCATTAAAGTTGAAGCAACCAAGTTTACTGAAGTAGGTTATGTCGGTAAAGAAGTTGAAAGTATTGTTAAAGATTTAGTTGAAGCTGCAATTAAAATAACCAAAGAACAAGAATTAGCAAAAGTAACAGCAAAAGCAGAAGATTTAGCTGAAGAACGTATTTTAGATATTCTTATTCCACCTGCTAAAACAGCAACAGAATGGGATGTAAATAAATCAGATGTAATTGAAGAAGGTCCTGCTAGACAATCTTTCCGTAAAAAATTACGTGAAGGTAAACTGGATGATAAAGAAGTTGAGATTGATGTGCCTGCACCACAAATTGGTGTAGAAATAATGGCTCCTCCTGGTATGGAGGAGATGACAAATCAACTGCAAGGCATGTTCCAAAACCTAGGTAATAAGAGCGAGTCTAAAAAACGTAAAATGAAAATTAAGGACGCATTAAAAGCATTAGTAGAAAACGAAGCGTCAAAACTGATTAACCAAGAAGACTTAAAAGAAAAAGCAATTTTCGCTGCAGAAAACAATGGCATCATCTTTATAGATGAAATTGATAAAATATGTAAACGTGGTGAGTCATCTGGTCCTGATGTTTCACGCGAAGGCGTACAGCGTGATCTGCTTCCTTTAATTGAAGGCTCAACAGTGCAAACTAAACATGGCATGGTGAAAACAGACCATATGCTATTTATCGCTTCAGGTGCTTTCCAAGTAGCAAAACCGTCTGATTTAATTCCTGAATTACAGGGGCGTTTACCTATTCGTGTTGAATTAGAAGCTTTACGTGAAGAAGATTTAGCACGTATTTTAACTGAACCGAAAGCGTCTTTAAGCGAACAATATCAAGCTTTATTAGCGACTGAAGGAGTGACTATTACTTTCACTCAATGCGGTATCAATAAAATAGCGAAGTCAGCATGGCATGTGAATGAAACGACTGAAAACATCGGAGCACGACGCTTACATACCATGATGGAACACATTATGGATGAGCTATCTTATGAAGCCACTGAACGTTCAGGTGAATCTATTACTATTGATGAAGCCTATGTTGCTAGTATGCTAGATGAAGTCGTTCAAGATGAAGATTTAACTCGTTATATATTATAAAGTAAGCATTCATAATATATAAATAAAAAGGCTCTGGTACCTATCGGTATCAGAGCCTTTTTCATTTCATAAACTAGCCAATGCTAATAGTATTTAATCAACAATTATCTATTTTTCGCGAGTTTAAAGTCGTATAACGACCCTTTTATGATTAAAGTATTAAAAAGGACTTTCTTTATTTAACGTTTCGCAGAGAGAAATAATTTCAAGCGCTAAAGATGATTTGATCACTTGTTGCTGTCTATCTAGTTGCATTTTATAAAAAGTTAAATCGATATCATCTTGCGCGATAGCCACTAATTCAAAAATACTCATATTCATATTTTTAGCTAAATGAAGAGATTTAATCTCATTAGCAATTAACTGATCAGTAAAGTGGTATTCGGCACTATCGTTACTGAGTAAATTTTTTAATTTTATAATGCTTTCTATATCTTGATAAATAGCATGAGGTATCACCCCTAATCCAAATAATAGCTTTAAACGAACAGACAACTCACCTAAAGGCCCTGAATTATGTAGTAGTGGGCCTACAACAGATTGAACAGCAAAATCATTTTTCAGAAAAATACGTTCAATTAATCCTTGAATAAGTTGTTCAAATATATCCACAGTAGAGATAAAAAAACCACGAGCTGTCAGGCTCGTATTTAGACATTCTAGTATTTCAGTTTCTTGCAGTTGTTTTGACATAAGCTCAGCTAGGTTAGGTTGTACGAGATAGCTCTCGTACAACTATTTTTTTTAAGCCATCGCTAGGTATAGCTGTTCTATTTTGATCGCTTCATTACCGTCTGCTGGTAAACCAGTGTATTTAGACAGTGTTGCAATAAAGCCAATCTCTTCTAATGATGATTGTAATTCAATTGCTTGTGGGTCATCGCTATTTTTATATTTAAATGCAGCAGCAATACCTTTTAATAACATATCATTAGCAGTAGCGTATTCAATAGTGCCTAATAGAGGTTTAACTAAACGGTCATTCTCACCTAACTTACGGATAGGTTGACGGCCTACACGGTCAATTTCATCATGTAGATAAGGGTTTGCAAAGCGACCGATAATTTTCTCAATGTAAGCATTGTGTGCATCACGCTCAAAACCATAACGGTTAATCAATACTTCACCACTTTCTTGCATTGCTTGTTTTACCTGAGAACAAATAGCATCATCATCAATAGCATCTTTAACTGTTTCATGACCTGCTAATGCACCTAAATAAGCAGTCATGATATGACCTGTATTTAAGGTAAATAGTTTACGTTCGATGAAAGCCATTAAGTTATCAGTTTTCTGCATGCCTTCAATAACAGGTATTTCACCTCTAAATTGTTGCTCATCAACAATCCACTCACTGAAGCTTTCCACTGTCACTTCAAGAGGATCATCAGATTCAGAAGGAGGTACAATACGGTCTACGGCAGAATCAACAAAACCAACTAGGCGCTCTGCTTGCTCATGGTATTTTTCATCTAAATGTTTATACACTTCTGTTTTAAGGAAAGTCGTACCTCGGATCATGTTTTCACATGCGATGATATTAAGGAATTGCTCGTTTTTTGCATCAAAACGTAATGCTAAGCCTTGTGCAATTTTGTTAGCGATAATAACTAATACATTAGGGCCAACGGCTGTAGTGATTAAATCTGTTTCACTGATAAGAGCAACTAACTCTTCGCTTGTTGAATTAATTGCATTAACACCAGAAACAACTTCTGTTTTACATTCTGCACCAACTACTTTTACATTGTAAGTATTCAGTGTATTTAGCAAATTAATAACTTTTTCATCGACATCAGCAAAAGTAACTTTTATGCCAGCATCTGCTAATAATTTACCAATAAAGCCACGGCCAATATTACCCGCGCCAAAATGAATTGATTTCATTGTTTTTTCCTTATGAAAGTAATCTAAAACGAAAAACGCTGGTAAAAACCAGCGTTTTAATTAAGTCTGATTTGACTAACTTAATATACTTAATACTTTTTGAACATCTTTACTATTGATCAATGTTTCGATAGCTTCTGGGTCATCAAGAGCATTAGTTATAGTTGTGATTACGCTAATATGTTCATCATTCTTAGCAGCAATACCAATAACTAGTTTAGCGATATCATCTGCTTCATCACCAAACAGTATACCGTCTGAATATTGACATACGACAATACCCGTTTTTATAACACTTTCTTTTGCTTCAATCGTACCGTGTGGTACTGCAATTGATTCACCAAGATACGTTGTTACTAGTTTTTCACGCTCAAACATACCTTCAATGTAAGCTGGTTCTGCATAACCTAATTTTACAAGTTGCTCACCTGCAAATTGTATTGCTTGTTGTTTGTTTTCAGCTTTCAAACCTAAATAAATATTCTTTTCAGTTAATTCAAATACAGGTTTTGCAGTAGGTTCTTCAACAACTGCAGCAGGTTGACTGCTTGCTGCAGGCGTTCCTGATGCTGCGATTATTTCAGCTACTAATCCATCATAAAGAGTACTGTCTAAGAAGTTAGTTAGAGATAAATGCTTAGCTTGAGCTGCATGCTTAATTGCACGAGGCGTTAAATCTTTATGCGTAATAACAATATCAACATCACCAGGAAGGTTGTTAATTGCACAGTTAGTAACACTAATATTTAATCCCGCAGATTTAACTTTTTTGGCTAATAAACTTGCACCCATTGCACTAGAACCCATACCAGCATCACAAGCAACAATGATTTTATTCACGTTAGCCATATCTACATTTTCACTACCTTGAGCCGCTGCTGCAGGTGCATTTTTAAGATTTTTCATTTGGTTAGAAGCTTCAGCTAGTTTATCGCCTTCATCTTCACCTAAATCTTTTTGCGTTTTCATTAATAAAGAAGCAACAAGGAAAGATACAGAAGCAGATAAAACAACAGATAAGATAACACCAATTAATGACGCTTTAGGTGTTAGCAATAATACAGCGAAGATAGAACCAGGTGATGCAGGAGAAAGAAGACCAGCATTAAATAATGTTAACGTGAATACACCAGTCATACCACCTGCAATAACAGCAAGGATTAAACGAGGGTTCATTAACACATATGGGAAGTAAATTTCATGGATACCACCAAAGAAGTGGATGATTGAAGCACCACTAGCAGTTTGTTTAGCAGTACCTTTACCAAATACCATGTATGCAAGTAATAAACCTAAACCAGGACCAGGGTTTGCTTCAATTAAGAAGAAAATAGATTGACCTAATTCAGTAGATTGTTGAATACCTAATGGCGAGAAGATACCGTGGTTGATTGCATTATTTAAGAATAATATTTTAGCTGGTTCAACAAAAATAGAAGTAAGAGGTAATAAACCTGCTTGAACCAAGAAGTTTACACCGGCAGCAAGACCTTCAGAAAGAACGAAAACAGCTGGACCGATTAAGTAGTAAGAAATAATAGCTAAGATCATCCCGATAATACCAGATGAGAAGTTATTCACTAACATTTCAAAACCGCTCTTAATTTTACCATGAACAGCTTTATCAAATTTACTGATTGCCCAGCCACCTAAAGGACCAACAATCATTGCACCGAGGAACATTGGAATTTCAGTACCTACGATAACACCCATTGTAGTAATCGCACCAACTACAGCACCACGATCACCACCAACTAATTTACCACCGGTGTAACCGATTAATAAAGGAAGAAGGAATTTAATCATTGGGCCAACTAAAGCAGCTAGACCTTCATTAGGGAACCAACCCGTTGGGATAAATAGTGCTGTAATAAAACCCCAGGCAATAAATGCCCCAATATTTGGCATAACCATGTTTGATAGGAACCTACCAAAGTTTTGTACTCTGATTTTACTCTCGGATGATATCATGTCATTTCCCCGTTCAATTTTATTATAAGTAATGTTAAGTAACAGTTAATTAAAAACCGTTATATTCCGTTTGATACAATTAATTTAGCACATTCACAAAAATATAAAACATAGCCTCATTTCATGTGAAGATGATCACTAAAAAGAAACCAAAATGACTACTTTTGATACATGAGTCACTTTAATAAGATGTACTATTGCTACAAATCAAATATAAAGGTGTCAATGAGCTGAATTTAGTGATTTAAATCACATTTGTTATGATGCGCAAAACACCACAAACGAGACCTATGTCTCGTAAAATCGTATTTAAAATGCAATTACAATTAATTAGAGTGACGTAGATCTCTTTATTAATGCTAATAATTATACAGTGTAATTTAATTACATAATTTAAAATTCCAATATCAGCATCCTAAGCACTGTATTTATGATCAAAAAACACACAAACAGTATGATGTTTGCACAAAAAATGATCGCGTAAAAAACAAAAATATCCCTTCCTCTTATAGGGTATATAGCCCAAAAAACACCTTCTGTGCTGTGCATAGCAATCGGGTAAATCAATATATAATTCGTGATGCCATGCAAAATAAATGATAACTATTAAAGCCATGAACGAAATGAACATCTGTCGACTTAATTCGAGCTTTACACAGTGCTTGAATATCTGCTAATCAGTTCTATAAAAATTAGCGCGTACAGGCGTTTGTGAAACTATGCAGATACGCCAAAAGACTATTACTAAAAACAAAAATTTTTAGTAATAGTTAGATGGTGGGTTATATAAAGACTTGGCATTAATAATATGAATGCAATGCAAATAGGTGCGACTTTTATCCTCTATAAAAGAATTTCATCATCAACTAAGTACTAAAAATGGTCACTAGATGGCTACTACTGTTTATATCGAGGTCAAAAATTCATTGCCACCAAAAGTCTAAAACAAAAAAACAGTGAGTAAGTTAATAAGGATTATTCTGATACTATGTGGCTTACGAAGGATCAACATTACTCATAATCCATAGCTGCCGCGATACTACCATGGCCCGCAGTGTTCCTTTGATCACGACCCAATACTCTCGTATAATACAATTTCCGATAAATATGTGATCTAATTAAGGTTCTTACAAAGGAGTTAGTATGAGTCACAATTTTACTGAATTAATTAATGCGACAACCAATGCGAGACAACGATTAAAATTACTCGCAGTCTCGCATTTCTTAGAGGGGAAAAGTAGAACTGATATTGCGGCTTTTTTAAAGGTAAGCCGTAGAAGTGTCAACAATTGGATTAAAGCATACCTTCATTCTGGGTTAACAGGTTTGGAAGTAAAGCCTCGCAGTGGGAGACCTCATCGACTCACGCCAGAGCAGCTTGCTAACATAAAGCAATATGTGATTGATAATGCTATCAAATCAAAAGGTGGCCGTTTACAGGGAAAGGATATACAAGAATATATTCAAACAACGTTTGGGGTTACCTATCAAAAAACCAACATTTATCATTTACTACACAAATTAAACCTAAGCTGGATAACGACACGCTCTAAACACCCAAAGCAATCAGAAGAAGCACAAGTCTCTTTTAAAAAAATTCCAAATAAAAACGATCCTTAAGATCCCTGGGCATGTTCATTTAAAAGATGTACGCATTTGGTTTCAAGATGAGGCTAGATTTGGTCAACGCAATACAACAACTAGGATATGGACAGAAAAAGGCACCAGACCGAGAGCCGTACAGCAGCAACAATTTGAATATGCTTATTTATTTGGCGCGGTCTGTATCAATACAGGTCAAACCGAAGCATTGGTGATGCCTTTCAGTAATAGTGAAGTGATGAAGGCGCATTTACGCTTAATTTCTGATGCAACCCCGAAGGGAAAACATGCTGTCGTAATAATGGATCGAGCTAGTTGGCATCAATCGTATTTAGCGGAAGAGTTTACTAATCTAACTATTATTCACCTTCCTCCCTATTCCCCTGAGCTAAATTCAATCGAGCAAGTTTGGCAATGGATGCGAAACAATGAAATCGCAAACAGGTGCTTTGACGGTTATAACGATATTGTCAATAAATGTTGTGATGCTTGGAATCGCTTCAGTGAAGACAAAAATAGAGTCATCTCACAATGTTATAGAGACTGGACTAATCTGGAAACTTAATTATCGGAATTGGTATTATAACGATATTGTCAATAATAAATGTTGAGATGCTTGGAATCGCTTTAGTGAAGACAAAAATAGAGTCATCTCACAATGTTATAGAGACTGGACTAATCTGGTGGAAACTTAATTATCGGAATTGGTATCACTAGGGCACACAGAGCTTAGCCCGCTCATAAGACGATGCTGACCGCATCATTCACCCCTATCTATCGCACTAAAGGATGGCCTCTGCGTGGCGCTTTATTTATCCCCTGCT
>NZ_JALAAC010000035.1:0-43546 GCF_037546855.1 Vibrio sp. 1-Bac 57
CTTGCATAGTATTCAGGAAAAACCCTGTAGACACTGTCTACAGGGTTTTTTCGTTTAGGGATTTTGGTGGTGATGTCCTGCTTGGGCAGGAGATAAACAAAGCGCCATACAGTGGTCATCCTTCAGTGCGATAGATAGGGGCGAGTGATGCGACAGCATCGTTTTATGAGTGGGCTAAGCTCTGCGTGCCCTGGTTATATCGGGACAACGATGGGTCATGAGCAATGTCCATCCATCGCCAAGCACCTAATTTAAAATAGCTCAACTGGTTCGGGTAGGGCTTTTTTAATGCTATCGACTTATGCTCTACATTGAGCAGTGCTCACCCATCGACTAGCTTACATTATATCCAGAACAATCCCATCAGCAGGGATTTTTTCGCTTAGGGCTTTAGTACTAATGCTCTACTTGTGAGTTGCACTGCTTTGAATGAGGTATTGTTTTTGCCATTCTAAATATTGCTTAAAAGGCATTGGTTTTGCAATGAGGTAGCCCTGTATTGCATCAATTTCCATCTCTTTTAATATGTTAAATTGCTGCTGAGTTTCCACACCCTCTGCCACTACTGTTATATCTAAGTTTTTTGCTAGGTTGATAATAGTTTCAACAATACTTAAGCCTGAAGTATTATTTAAAATGTTATCAATAAAACTTTTATCTACTTTCAATTCTTTAACAGGATAAGCATGTAAATGTGACAGGCAAGAATATCCTGTACCAAAGTCATCTATAGAAAAAGAAAATCCTAGTGCTTTTAGCTCTTCCATTTGTTGTAAGGTATGAAGAGGATCATGAGCAAGCATTGATTCTGTAATTTCTAATTTTATTCTAGAAGGTGTAACTTTAAAATTATTGATAATGTTAAGTAATTCAGTTTTTAATGTAGATGAATTAAATTGATTTTGGCTTATATTAATAGAAAGATTAAATTCACTATCGATAATATCGAGGTGAGTTAACTGGTTCATTAAACGACAAATATCCTGTAAAACTATATTTTGTAACTTTTGAATTAGACCAAATTGTTCTGCAATAGGAATGAAGTCGTTAGGTGCAATAAGTCCTTTTATAGGGTGATTCCAACGTATCAATGCTTCACAACCTGTTATTTTACCTTTGACATCTACTTGGGGTTGAAAGTAAGCACAGAACTCATTGCTATCAATCGCCCTTATTATATCGGTCTCTAGCTCTGTTTGCTTTTCAAGTAAAGTTTGCAAGCGTGAATCATAGAAACTATAACCATTGCCACCTTTTACCTTAGCGCGATACATGGCTGTATCTGCAAATTTTAAAATATTTTCTACACTTGAATTTATGTTTTCTATTAAGCATATTCCAATGCTTCCACTTACCTGAAAAGCTAGTGCGCCTATTTGAAATTTTTCATAAAAAACGCGCTGTAGTTTTTGTGCAACTACCGCAGCTTCATTGGTCGCATGTTCATTGTTTTCACCAATATATTCTAGCAATATAACAAATTCATCTCCGCCTATTCTTGCTAAAGTATCAGATGCCCGCACTACGGAGCTTAGCCTTTTTGTCATTTCTATTAATAGTTCATCACCTGCACTATGCCCTAATGAGTCGTTAATTCTTTTAAAATTATCAATATCTAAAAATAATAAGGCCCCAGTTTTCTGAGACCGTTTTATTCTTTCTACACAACGAGTTAGACGCTCTGTTAATAATCGTCTGTTGGGTAAATTGGTGAGTGGATCATAGTAGGCTAACTTCTCTATTTCTTTTTCGGCTTTTTTACGCAGAGTAATGTCCCTTGACACCCAAAGTATATGTTTTTTAGGCTCCTCGCCTGGTTGCTCATAAATAATAGGTGTTGTTCGCCCTTCAAAAATAACCAACCCTTTTTGTACTTCAAGTTCATATTCAAATACTTGGATCTCATTACTTGTTAATGTTTTTTTGAGGGTTTTCATGATAGCGCTAGCATATTTTTTAGGTAAAATATCATTTACATTCTTATTAATTAATTGCTTTGTAGAGTAAGCTAATAAATCTTCTGATGAACCATAAACATCAAGGTAGACACCTTCTTCACTTAGTATAAGAGCAGGATCGGGCATCACCTTGGTAAATGCATTAAGTTTTTTGTTGCTTATTTCAAGATCGTTAATTAAGTTTTCTACTTTATTTAGATGTTGTAATTTTTCCAGTGCAATACTTGAAAAGTTAACAAAATAATCAATGAGTTCTAAGTCTTTTTTAGAAGGCGTTTTAGGATGGTCATGATAAATTGCAAATGATCCTAGCACCTCTGATTGCGAAGAAGTAATAGGAGTAGACCAACAGGATTTAAGATTAAACTTAAGCGCAACCTCTTTGAAGTTTTGCCATAAAGGTGATGTTTCAATATTTTCTACAATGACACGTGAATTTCTATGTGCGGCAGTTCCGCATGAACCCACCGCTTCACCAATATGCACCCCATTGATTATGGCTGAGTATTCAGGATCAATACTTGGGGCTGCACAATGAAAAAGTTGCTTTCCATCGAGTGACAAAATAGAGCATTTAGCAGCCTTATCATCAATAATTTCTTCAATAGCCAAGCAAATATCATCAAAAATTTCATTGAGAGATTCACCTAGCGCAATCTTGGATAGTATGTTTTTTTGATGGGCTAATAAACTACGTTGTCTCTCTGAATCCATATTCCCTCTGCATTTTAATTAATCACGCATTTATTATAGTATAAATATTCAAGCTAACAAAAAAGCATAATAGTTAATTTGTTAAAGCTAAGTTACTGTTTTATTTGGTATAAAATACTGTTTTATAATGTAATTTATTTTTTAGGTTGCAGTGGTATTTTAATGAATGTACTGGTTAGGGGGAGAGTAACGGTCCTAAAGTGATACTGCAAAATAAGTGCGTGATACTGTTGTGTTAAATTAGCCTGTCAAATTGTAATGGTCTCTCCACAGGGACTCGAACCCCGATCATCCGCTTAGGAGGCGGGTGCTCTATCCTGTTGAGCTATAGAGAGATTAATATTTAATTATTATACATAATTATTGTATTGGTTTAATAGTAGCAATGTCATTGATTTGAATATTACTTAAGGGATAGTCATCAAATGTGACTAATACTGCACTATCAGCATATGCTTCAACTACCTTCATTGCTTGGGTTGATGCAGTTGCCGATTGTCTTTCTATACCAAATTGATCTTTAAAGTTACTTGAGTAAGCAAGTTCAATAATAGTGCCGGGCTGTAATCCATTTTTCATTCCCAAGTTTATTTGTACACTGTCACTAGTGACTGCAACAACTCGAGCCTTGGGTACTACGCACTGTATGTGTTGAGATATGTCTGTATTCGCTTCGGCTAAGCTGCTTAATATAGCCTGTCCGTATTGGTAATCCCAAAATTGTTTACTATTTAAATCGGCATATTCTTCTTTTCCATACTGCCATGTCGTTTGTCGGCGGTATTGTTTACTGAACAACAATTTTCCTTGAAAGGCATCATAGAGATATATCGTCATATAAAAATGTCGATCTGGATCGCTTATCCAATATGATAGTGAATTTTTACTTTCAAATTTAACTGATAAGTCATTAATTTCACCAAAGATTACAAATTGACTATCCACTTGAGCCGAGAGACTTTTTAAAGTGTCCGTTAAGTTTCTATTATTATATTTTTCACCTAATTTTAATGGGGTGTCTATGTATCGACGAATATTGAACAAATTAGGGCTAAGAGATAACTGATTGAAAAAAGTTTCACTTACTTTTTTATGTAAGTCATAAATTTGACCATCAACTGTTTGCTGCGGGACGTTCATGGCAAAGCGACTGACTACCATTGATTTTGGAAATTGACTACCAATACATTGCTGTTCCTTCGCTACGATATTGACTTTGATCGTTACCGTTAATAACTGATTTTTTTCAGTTTCTTCAATAATATTTAAGCCTTTAATTTCGCCGCCCGAGTTAAGCATTAACTTATTTTCAACTAAAACACCTTGATTGACTTGCTGTAGGCTTGAAATCGCACCACCCGAGAATAAAAGAGCGTCTTTCACTGCTTTTTTAATCGCCTGTTCACGTGCTTGTTCAATATCATTATTTATAATGGTGCTATTAGCTGTTGCTTGAAACCATTGTGCAGAGATATTAAAAGATGATATTAGCAATAAAAAAAATACAATTTGTCTCATGACATGCTCACCTGCTGAATGGAATAATTAAAAAAGTTGCCATACTTATTGAGATCCGAACTTACAAAACGGTCAAGTATCTTTAATTTATGGCTATTGATTATTAGTAAGCAAAATATAAACCAACTTTATTTGGATATGCTTTTTAATAGCACAATAAATTTGTATTAAAGTTTTTTTAGTTTCGACCGATAACCTTTTTAGTATAAAAATTTATTATCGAGGCAGGTTTCCATGAAAACGCTATTTATTATATCCACATTGATTCTTCTTTTGCAGGGTTGCTCCTCTTCATCAACCCCTTCACCGGAAGAGGTTGAAATAAAAGAACAGGCACGATTGGAGCAGTTACAACATGAGCGACATGCTAGTGATGACTACCTATATTATTATGTGGCTCATTCATTTAGTAATAATAAACCTGATAGTGAAGGCAGTGACCAAGCTGACGTACAAACAGATTCTAATGGTTATGGCCATTTATATACGTTCAACGGTAAAAAATCACTTATATTATCTGAAGTTGTCAGTAAAATGGCAGATCAATTACTTTTTAATTATGAATATCAATTTCAAAACTCTGCTATCGCATTAACTTCATTAGTTGATTTAAACAATCATCAAAATACAAGTTGGTTAGGGCAAACTATTTCTGAGCAATTCATTCATGAGCTACATATTAGAAAGTTACGTGTTATAGATTTTAAATTAACTGGTAATATACAAGTGACTGAAAATGGTGAGTTTGCTATTTCTAGGGACTGGAAGAAACTCAATAACAATGTTGACGTGACTCGTATATTAACGGGGACTATGTCTCGTAATGAAGAAGGTGTAATTGTTAATGTACGTATAGTTAATGCTGCAAGTAGCGTTGTTGAATCCACAAGTAGTGCTTTCATTCCACATAATATATTTGTAGGTGGTCGATATGATTATCGTCCTAAGCAATTCATTTCTCGTAACAGCCAACGTAATGAAAGTAATGCATTAGTCCGCTTAGTTGAGTAAAAAGTATCTCTTCACCATGTTAGATAATTTATTGTTACAAGCAGACTTCGGTCTGCTTTTTTCTCGCTAAATATCGATAGTCGAGTTGGAGGTTGATATTCACTTTAATATTTCCCTTATTTTTTATACTTCCTACCTTTATATTTAAATCTAAAATTCTATTTTTAATATAAAGGTACGTTTATTGCTTGTGTTTATAATCATCGACAATAAACCGGTATAAGGAAAGGATCGACTGCCTTTGCTTATTAATAAAAGAGGAATTTATAATGCTCAGATTGAATCAATATGGTCATTTTATAGCAGCATTACCTGTAGTAGTTAGTGTGTTATTTTTATCTGCTTGTAGCTTGCATAATGTACCTAAAGAAACTGTGGAAGAATATGAGTTTGTAGCAGTTGGGTACGCAACAATGGATGCTCAAAAGGGCGCTACCGATGACATTAAAATGCTTAATGCTATTAAAGCTTCTAAGTTGGAGGCTTATAAAGAATTAGCAGAGCAAGTTTACGGTGTTATGTTAACGTCTGAAAATAGTGTTAAGGAATATCAGCTACAAAGTAACGGTATAAAAGGTAAAGTGAAAGGCTTGGTGAGGGGAGCTAAAGTACTTCGTACCTACCATGAAGATGATTTGTACATTACTGAGTTAGGGCTCAATATGAAAACTCTTCCATTCTTAAAAGATGCTGAGTTTGCTGACAGTGAGGCGGTGATAAAAGTGCAAAGCCAAGTTTATTATTAAGTTTAAAGCTGGATTAGAGAAGCTTTATGAGAGGCGTATGTTGATAGGTCATTGTTCGTTTTATTGTTAACTATCTAATTAAGTCTAGATAGTTAAGTCTAGTCGAATTTTCTTGATTGGAGTTGATAAGGACCGTTTTTTATTAACTTTCGAGTTGTTAATCAATCTTAGAATTGTTAAGTAAGCTTAGAGGCTGTAATAAAAACTTCACTTTATTATTTACGTGCGTGTTGCTAACTAACTTTTAATTCGCACGCTTAACCAAGCGATGTTTATAACAGAGAGTTAAGAAGAACGCTGGGGGTAATTGAAGGGGGCTTTGGAATGCTATTAGAGCGCTAAGATAGAGTTAGAGCGTTTATTACGCTTCGATATTTTTACCTAATAAACTTCCGCCACTGAGTAACCCTTTTTGATCGTAGGTAACACTGTTTTTACCTTTAGCTTGTGTCAGTATTTGCATTAAGTGCTTGTTGCTCTTCATGCTTAATTCTATTAATCGACCGTTAATCGCATTATTTTTTTGGCAAAGCTGCAGATTAGTTTGAATCTCACCTTGTAGTGTCACAAGTTCAGGATCTTGCTGTATAAGAGCTAAATTTTCTGGTGTGCTGATCAACTTGTTATAACTATTAATATTTTGTAATAGCTTCTGTTTGTTAAACAACAAAGTGTTAAGCCCATCAAATGACTTTTCTTTTAAACAGTTCTTCTCTTCATCAAGCAGTTCATGTAATGCTTGAATTGTTTCTGATAGCTCTGATAATTGTTTTGTTAGCATTTTTTTATTCTTTTAAGTGTAATGTATTAGCTTGAAAATGCTTTGCTAAAATCAGCTTCAAATTTACCTAGCTTTTCAGCTAACTGCTCAGTATTAATTTTATAGTCACCGTTTAATATCGCCGCTTTCAATGTTTCTACGCGTTTCATATTTACCTGGGACTCACTCGATGTTTGCATTTTATTTAAATTCAATGCCTGTGAAGTCAATTGTACAGAGTCTTTACTTGAGCTAGCAGCCGTTTTGTTATCCGCGGCGTTTGTCTCACTTTGTTTTTGAGTTTTATGTTGCTCAACAGAAAGCTTGCTCTGAGGCGTTTGACGGTTGATGTTTATACTCATAATCGTATTCCAATTAGTCTACATAGTTAAGGTATCGGCAGAAATATGGATAACTTTAGCTAAAATGATGACTTTTTTAAAAAGTTACATGTACTTCTTTGAGTGCATAAACAGTACCTACAACGACACGTTGTGTACGCGCATTTTTCACTCTCACAGTACTGCCTATATTACCATCAGTTAACGCAATACCCGAGGCTTTTATTACTAAGCCATTTTGGTTTGCGGTAATTGTCACTTTATCATTTTCACAAACATAGCAAATATCTTTGTGGCGAATACTTTTCTTTGAGGATACGTTTCTTTTTAAGCGAACACCTGTTAGCGATTCTGTACTGCTGAACGTACTGCCTCGCACTTGAGATTGGGCTTTATAAATACGTTTAATATTGTCATCATTCAACATTTCTCCCTTATTTAAAGAGTGTCGAGTGACAATTAATGGAATTAAAGTTTGTACTTTGACGCGAATATAAGTGTCCCACTTACTTTCTCCTAGGCAAGATACCTTGACGGCGGTTTTACTTTTGATTTTATCGCCTACAATATGTCCCTGTAATGGCTCGGTACAAATGGCAAAAGTTTGTCGAGATGATAATTCGATAGCTTTGATATAAAGTTTTTTTTCGCCTGTTAGTTCAAAAGTTTGTTGATATTTATCAAAAACTAGAGCCTCTGCAAATTTTTCTATCTCTTTTGAGTAATTAGAGTCTGCAAAACTGTAAGAAGTGCCTAGACTTAGGACAATTAAAATAAATCGAATCAATTTGCTCACCTCGTGTAAGTGAATTTTATATTGCTGATGCATTATTAAAGATTATAGTATTTTTATAAAAAATAATCATAGCCAGCAACCATAACAAAAAGGAACAGAATATGGCAGGTGTTTTAGACTCGGTTAACCAACGTACTCAGTTGGTAGGTCAAAATAGACTTGAGTTACTGCTTTTTAAGTTAGGTGGCATTCAACGTTATGGTATTAACGTATTCAAAGTAAGAGAAGTCTTACAATGTCCACCACTTACCGCTTTACCTAAACTTCATCCCGCTGTTCGTGGTGTCGCCCATGTGCGAGGGCAGACGATTTCTATTATTGATATGAACCTTGCAACGGGTGGACGTGCAATACAAGATATTCAGGATAGATTTATTATCATTACAGAATATAACCGCTCCATTCAAGGCTTTTTAGTGGGCTCGGTTGAACGTATTATTAATATTAACTGGGAAAACATTCTACCACCGCCAAATGGTGTTGGTCGTTACAATTACTTAACCGCAGTTACTGAAATTGATGGCTCTCTTGTCGAAATTTTAGATGTTGAAAAAATTCTAGATGAAATTGCGCCAGTCGATACCGAAGTTACGGCAGAAGTGATCGCCCAGTTACCAATGGAAGAGATGAAGAACAAACGTATTTTAGTTGCAGATGACTCGTCAGTTGCACGTAAACAAATTCAACGTGCTCTTTCAGCGCTTGGTATTGAATGTGACCTTGTTAAGGACGGCAAAGAAGCACTGAATTTCTTAAAAGAAGTGGCTAAGACGCAACCCGTTATTGAAAAATATGCATTGATGATTTCAGATGTAGAAATGCCAGAAATGGATGGATATACCTTAACTGCTGAAGTAAAGTCCCACCCTGATTTGAAAGACTTACATATTATATTGCATACTTCTTTGAGTGGTGTTTTTAATCAAGCGATGGTTGAGAAAGTGGGAGCTGATGATTTTATTGCCAAATTTAATCCTGATGAGTTAGCGTCGGCTGTGCAGAAAGTCATTAACTTAGGCATTAAATAACACCCTTTGAACGAAAATCATCGAAAACAGTTTAATTTACAATAGCTGATAATTATTTTGTCAGCTATTATTTTTTATATATACCTTAATGGTTAAAAAATTAAGTTGCCATGTCCTCTATACAACAATTAAAAGCGAGTAATAATTAGTGAGAACTATTTCTGATAGCACCTATAAGCAGTTTGCTGGTTTTTTAGAAGTGCAATGTGGCATTGTGTTGGGCGATAACAAGCAATACCTTGTTAAAAGTCGTTTGTTGCCATTAGTGACAGAGTTTAAATTGGAAAGCTTAACTGAACTGATAGAGCAAGCAATGGGCATTCGAAATCGTCAATTACGCACTATGGTTATTGATGCGATGACGACCAATGAAACTCTATGGTTTCGAGATAGATACCCTTTTGAGTTATTAACCAGTAAATTATTTCCTGAGTTTCTTGAAACGAAAAAGAATATAAAAATCTGGTCATCGGCTAGCTCATCTGGTCAAGAAGCTTACTCTATTGCAATGACGGCTTTAGAGTATAAAAAGAGTAAACCTATTAGTAATTTAAGTGTACAAATTATTGGCACTGATATTTCTGATTCGATGTTGGCACAATGTAAAGCTGCAGAATATGATAATTTAGCGCTATCTCGAGGTTTGTCTGATACTCGTAAACGTCAATTTTTTGTGCCTGCAGGCAGTGACGGAAATAAAATGCAAATTAAACCTGAGGTCAAAACTTTGACTTCCTTTAAAAGCTTAAATTTATTGGATAGCTACGGCTCGCTAGGTAAGTTTGATATCATTTTTTGCCGTAACGTACTTATCTATTTTGCGAACGACGTGAAATCAAAAATATTGAATCAGTTTGCAACTGCTTTAAATCCTGGTGGATACCTTATTCTCGGGGCTTCTGAATCATTAAATGGATTAACTGACCGGTTTGAAATGGTACGTTGTAATCCTGGTATTATTTATAAACTAAAAAGCAAGTAAGTCTTTGTTTGCCACTTTTTTGGTAGAGGGGCAGTTTTTGCCTCTTTGCCATAAAAACATTAGGTCGATTAGCTTAACTGTATTATTCATTCTGTTATCTATCAATATATGGGCTTATCTAGCCTTTATATCTTCTTCAATATCGATTCACCCACACAAACCCCCTGTTATTTACTATTAAATACTCACAACTCTAATTTTTTATTAATTAATTATCTTTGATATTTCTTTTTGGCACATGCTTTGCATTTGTAATAACAAAGGAGAAAATTATGGCGATTAACTTTGAAAAAGCATTAGGCATGCATCAGCACACGTTAGGCATTCGATCACGTCGTACTGAAATTTTAGCTTCTAATATCTCAAATGCTGATACACCTAATTACAAAGCAAAAGATATTAACTTTAAAGACGCACTCAATGCGGCAAAGTCCGGTGCAGGTGTTTCACTTAACCGTACCGATAGCGCTCATAATTTAGGCTTCTCAACTTCAATGGCTCAAAATGGTCTGTTGTTCCGTAATACAAATCAGCCAGATACCGGTGATGGTAATACAGTAGATTTAGAAGTTGAACGTAATTTGTTTATGAAAAATAGCTTGGAATACCAAGCCAGTTTAGACTTCTTAAATAGCAAAATATCAGGGCTTCGCACAGCGATAAAAGGCCAATAATAGCGTGTCAGGGGAACTACTATGAGTTTATTAAAAGTATTAGATGTAGCCGGAACTGGCATGAGTGCACAATCTGTTCGCTTAAATACAACCGCCAGTAACTTGGCAAATGCAAACAGTGTTAGCAGTAATATCGACGAAACCTATAAAGCGAGACACCCTGTATTTGCTGCTGAGTTAAATAGAGCAATGGGTGGCTTAGACAGTAGTGTTGGTGTCAAAGTACAGGGCATTGTTGAAAGTACTGCTGAATTAAATCAAGAATATGCACCTAATCACCCTAAAGCCGATGAAAATGGTTTTATTTATCACTCCAATGTCAATGTGATGGAAGAGATGGCTAATATGATCAGTGCTTCTCGTTCATACCAAACAAATGTGCAAATTGCAGAAGCGGCAAAACAAATGTTGAATCGCACATTGCAATTAGGCAAAGCGTAAGGATATCTAGATGACTACTATCACTTCATCATCGTTTAATTTTACAACGCCTTTAACCGAAGAACAGGTTAATGCAAACTCTGAGATCGATGCAGAGCAGCAATTGAGTCAAGAAGATTTCTTCTCTCTATTATCACAACAGCTTGCTTATCAAGACCCTTTTTCTCCCGTTGATAACTCAGAAATGATTGCGCAAATGGCTTCGTTTACGACCGCCGAAGGGATTGCCACTATGGGCAGTGAATTTGCAGGCATTAAAGAAGTATTAAACTCTAGCCAAGCATTAGAAGCTTCATCATTAGTGGGTAAAAAAGTATTAATACCAAGCGACCAAGCTTATTTAACTGAAGGTGGCACTGCTTCAGGCTCATTAACAACAACAACCGGTGCTTATAATGCCTCGGTATCCATTACCGATAAAACCGGCAATATTATTCGTACCTTGACATTAGGTGATGTGGGGGCGGGTAATCAACGTTTTGATTGGGATGGTTTAGATTCACAGGGGAATCCTGCACCGGCTGGAGCTTATACATTTGCCGCCAATGGTATGGTGAATGGTCAAGGTGAAGCATTAACAACGGCTTCCTATGCGCATGTAGAAAGTGTGAGCTTAGGTGGTGGGACTGCTAGCGTCTACTTAAATCTAAAAGGTTTAGGCGGAATTGAACTTAAAGATGCAATTGAAGTTGCAGAAAACATATAACTAAGAGGAAGTCACTATGTCATTTAATGTAGCATTAAGCGGAATTGCGGCAGCTCAGACTGATTTAGACACAACGTCAAATAATATTGCAAATGTAAATACCGTTGGTTTTAAAGAGTCTCGCGCCGAGTTCGATAGCGTTTACGCAAACTCTCTATTTTCTAACAGTGCGACCAAAGTGGGTGACGGTACTTCCGTTGCTGCCGTTGCACAGCAATTTCACCAAGGAAGCTTAAAATTTACTGATAATCCATTGGATCTAGCTATTACAGGTAGTGGGTTCTTTGCCACGGCCAGTGGTATTGACGATAAAGATTTAAGTTATACGCGTGCCGGTACTTTTAAATTAAATGATGAAAATTATATTGTTGATAACAGCGGCAATTACTTACAAGCTTTTCCTGTTAATGATGATGGGACTTCTTCATCAGTTAGTTTAAGTACAACAGGACCGATTCAATTGCCAGAAACAGCAGGCTCCCCTGAAGCCACTTCTAGTGTAAAAATAAGTTTAAATTTACCTGCTGGTGATGAAGCTCTAGATCCTTCTAAGTTTAATCCTAAAGACCCTAGTACCTATAATAACGCTACTTCTGTGACTATTTATGATTCATTGGGTGAAGCGCGTACGATGAATACTTATTATGTTAAACCAGAAAATGCTTCTGCAGATGGCAAGAGCCAATGGTTAGCTTATATGACGATTGATGGCGTTCCAATCGACCCTAAAAATGCGTCTGACACTATTGGCTATAAATATGATACTGCAGGTGCTACTAATGCGGATGGTGAGGTGATTGGAGATGGTAAATTTGATACCAAACCGATTGTTGATACAGATGGTAATCCAGTACTAGATGCAGATAATAATCCCACATATAGCTCATTAACGAAAAGTACAGAATATTCTTTTACAAACGATGATGGTTCTGTTACCGCTCAACATGGCATCGTTCTTAGTTTTGACTCTTCTGGTAAGTATTTAACTAGTAGCCCTGAAGTACTTGAATTTGAAGAACTTGGACAAAATGGGGCTGGGTTGTTGAAACAAGGAACAGATGGAGAGCAAAATATTGTACTTTCTTTTGATGACCCTACACAATATGCTTCATCATTTGGGGTGACTTCATTAGAACAAGATGGTTTAACTGTCGGTCGTTTGACTGGCGTTGAAATTGGTAATGATGGATTAATTAAAGCCTCTTACAGTAACGGTACCTCTGATCCTATTGCGCGTGTTGCTATGGTGCGTTTTCGTAATGAACAGGGTTTAGCACAAACTGGTTCAAGCTGGAGTGCTTCGCAAAGTTCTGGTGATCCTATTGCAGGGGAAGGTGGCGAAGGTTCATTTGGTCTCATTAACTCTGCTGCCCTAGAGCAATCTAATGTTGATTTAACAACTGAGCTGGTGGACTTGATTTCTGCGCAACGTAACTTCCAAGCTAACTCTCGTTCATTAGAGATCAGTAACGAATTACAACAAACTATTTTACAAATTCGTTAATTTTATAAATTAGTTAATGATTCCTAAAACGCACCTTTCTCGGTGCGTTTTTATTGTATAAAAAGTCAACGCTTACATTCTTTAAATGCTTCAAACTTTTAGTTTTTTAACCTTTTAACCTCTTAGCCTCCTAAACTACATGTGTCTCTACACTCCCATATTTTAAGTTCTAAATATAAACAACTAAAAACTGAACCTTCTCCACCCCTAACTTTATCTATATTTGCTGCTCAGCTTCCTCATTTTTATTTTGTTGGCATAACGATTGCATTTATGAATGTATCAAGAAAAAACACAATAAATAATGCGGCAATTGCCATTGTTATGAATTAAGCGGTTAATAGTTAAGGAAGTCAAAATGGATAATTTTCTTTATGTTTCAATGTCAGGCGCTAAAGAGACCATGAATGCGTTAGCTATTCACAGTAATAACTTAGCAAATGCCAGTAAAACAGGGTTTAAGGCCAGTTTTGAGCAAGCTCGTAGTATGCAAGTTCACGGGCAAGGCTTACCAACACGAGTCTTTGCGCTTACTGAATCACCAGGACAAAATTTTGACAGCGGCATTGTTCATGATACCGGACGAGAGTTAGATGTTGCCGTAGAAGGTGAGGGGTGGTTTGTTGTTAAATCCGAAGCGGGTGACGAAGGGTTAACACGTAGTGGTGATTTTAATATCACTGCAGAAGGCTTTTTAATTGACGCCAATGGCCAAGAAGTAATGGATGAAACCGGTAATAATATTTATATCCCGATGCCCATTGAAAAATTCAATATTCGTAAAGACGGGATGATTGAGGTTCGCCCTGAAGGTGCACCTGCCGATGGAATGGAAGATATCGCTAAATTAAAATTAGTCAATCCAGATATCAAAGATTTAATGCGTGGTTCAGATGGTTTATTCCGCCGTATTGATGGTCAACCGTTACAAGTTTCAAATGATGTGGTTGTCGCTAACGGTGCTCTAGAGTCATCAAACGTTAATTTAAGTAGTGAGTTAACCAGTTTAATTAACTTACAACGTAGTTTTGAAATGCAAATTAAGATGATGAAAAAAGCCGAAGAGATAGATAAAAGTTCTGAATCTCTACTTCGAATGTCTTAAGTCATTAGTCTACGCATTATTAAAGAATTTTAAGGAGAAAGGTTATGCATTCCGCTTTATGGATCAGTAAAACAGGGTTAGATGCACAGCAAACTAACGTCGCAACTATTTCAAATAACTTAGCCAATGCAAGTACCGTTGGTTTTAAAAAGAGTCGTGCCATTTTTGAAGATCTGTTATATCAAACGGTTAACCAACCGGGTGCTAATGAAACACAAAATACTAAGCTGCCTTCGGGATTAATGCTTGGTTCTGGTGCAAAGGTTGTCGCGGTACAAAAGAACTTTACACAGGGTAATGCGTTAACCACTAATAACTCCTTAGATGTGATGATTGATGGTCGTGGTTTTTTTGAAATAGAAATGCCAGATGGAAGTTCATCGTATACGCGTAACGGTCAATTCATGCTTAATGAAGAAGGGGTCATGGTAACGCCAGGTTCTGGTTATCCATTATTACCACAAATTCAAATTCCTGAAAATGCGCAAACGATTAGTATTGGTGCTGAGGGTGAAGTGTCAGTGAGTATTGCCGGTCAAGCCGAAAACCAAGTGGTTGGGCAATTAAATGTGAATGATTTTATTAACTCATCTGGTTTAGAGCCTTTAGGGCAAAATTTATACGCAGAAACAGGGGCTTCTGGAGCACCTATTGAAGGCGTACCGGGTGGTGACGGATTAGGTTTTATTCGTCAGGGAATGTTGGAAACGTCTAATGTTAACGTAACAGAAGAACTGGTTAACTTGATCGAGAGTCAGCGTGTTTACGAAATGAACTCAAAAGTAATTTCAGCGGTTGATGAAATGCTCTCTTACGTTAGCCAACAGCTATAAATAGGTGGTTAATATGAGAAATATTATA
The DNA here is from genome assembly GCF_037546855.1 of Vibrio sp. 1-Bac 57. Classification (NCBI taxonomy): domain Bacteria; kingdom Pseudomonadati; phylum Pseudomonadota; class Gammaproteobacteria; order Vibrionales; family Vibrionaceae; genus Vibrio; species Vibrio sp. 1-Bac 57. The sequence continues at coordinate 15,146 of NZ_JALAAC010000035.1, forward strand.
ATTTTATGTGCAATATTTAGCGTCGTAGGTTGTACTTCACTACCCAATCAAGAAGTGAAGAATGACCCTGAATATGCACCGGTAGAGCCACTTGAAGCAGATTTAAATGTGGTCACTACAGGGTCTTTATTTCAAGAGAGTTATGCTAATAACCTTTATTCAGATATTAAAGCGCATCGCGTTGGCGACATTATCACCGTGAATCTAGAAGAATCAACCAAGGCCACTAAACAAGCTGGCACCAGTTTGGATAAAAGTAACTCGTATAAAATGAGTGTCGACGATATTACGTTACCTAGTGGCTCACTTGTACCTGGTTTTGGTTTTGGGGGAGGTATTTCTCAAGACAGTGGTTTTGCCGGAGATGCCGATGCAGACCAAAGCAATAGTTTAAAAGGCAGTATCACGGTTAACGTAACACGCGTTTTAAGTAATGGTAATTTAGAAATTCGCGGTGAAAAATGGTTGATGTTAAATAATGGTGAAGAGTTTGTGCGTATACGTGGCGTCATTCGCTCCGAAGATGTTAGTTCTGATAACTCGGTTTCATCAACCCATGTTGCCAATGCTCGCATTCAGTATGGCGGCACCGGCACCTTTGCTAACACACAAAGCCAAGGTTGGTTAACTGCATTCTTTAATGGCCCTTATTGGCCGTTCTAAAAGTCATTTATTTGCATCAGCGATATTATTTACATAAGCGATAAGGTAAGGAGAGTCATATGCTATTTTCATCAAAAGGAACAGCGAACTGTTTTTTTTCAGCATGCTTAGGTTTAACCCTATCGCTGTTGGTTAATACAGCGGATGCAGCGCGAATCAAAGATATTGCCAGTGTGCAAGGGGTTCGAAGTAACCAATTAGTTGGATATGGTTTGGTAGTCGGTTTACCGGGCACCGGGGAAAAAAGTAGTAAGTTTACTGAGCAAGCTTTTGCGACCATGTTAAGAAATTTTGGGATCAATATTCCACAAGGCCAAACTTTAAAGATTAAAAATGTTGCGCCAGTGGCGATCACTGCGGAATTAAAAGCCTTTGCTAAACGAGGTCAGAAAATTGACATCACTGTGTCAGCAATTGGTGAAGCAAAAAGTTTACGTGGGGGGGAGTTGTTACAGACCTTTTTGAAAGGGGTTGATGGTAAGGTTTATGCGCTAGCACAGGGGAGTCTTGTTGTTGGAGGGCTTGGCGCTGAAGGTGCTGACGGTTCGAAAGTGGTGATCAATACACCTACCGTTGGTCGTATTGCAAATGGTGCCATTGTTGAGCGAGAAGTTATTTCTCCTTTTGGACAGGGCGATACCATTACTTTTAACCTGCATGACTCTGATTTTACTACGGCAAAATTGATGGCAGATACGATTAATAATTTAGTGGGTCCTAATACGGCCAGTTTATTAGATGCAACGTCAGTTCAGGTGTTAGCGCCGCGCAATATCTCACAACGGGTTTCTTATTTATCAACACTAGAAAATTTAGAATTTAGTCCTGCCCGCTCAGGGGCAAAAATCATTGTTAACTCGCGTACTGGTACAATAGTGGTAGGCCAAGATGTTCGATTATTACCAACGGCTATTACTCATGGCGGTATTAGTGTCACGATTAGTGAAAATAAAGAAGTCGTGCAACCTAACCCATTTGCTGGTGGTGATACTGAAGTAGTTGAAAATAGTATTGTTAATGTTACTCAGGAAGATAGCCGTATGTTTCGATTTGATACTGGAATTAGTCTAAATGATTTAGTGCGTGCAGTGAATGAAGTAGGGCTTGCGCCTGGTGATTTAATGGCGATACTAGAAGCATTAAAACAAGCGGGTGCGTTACAAGGTGAGCTAGTTATTATTTAATCTTTATCGGTAATGGATCCATTTACACGTGTACAAAAAAGTATGCGGATACAAAAAAGGGAAAACCAATGGTTTTCCCTTTTTACGTTAAGGGCTATCGCGTGATCAATATCAGCAAGTCGCTCTTAAACTATTTTTCTCTGTGCTTATTACAAGGTCATTGCCGCTATCCAACCAAAGGCGATTAACGGTAGATTGTAATGCAGAAAAGTTGGAATAACAGTGTCACGGATATGATCATGTTCACCATCTGCATTAAGGCCGGACGTTGGCCCTAATGTTGAGTCAGATGCTGGTGAACCGGCGTCACCTAATGCCGCTGCGGTACCTACCAATGCAATAATGGCCATTGGAGAGAAGCCAAATGCTATTGCTAGTGGGACATAAATAGTGGCAATAATAGGGATAGTTGAAAACGAAGAGCCTATACCCATGGTGACTAATAATCCAATCACTAGCATTAATATCGCTGCTAAGGATTTGTTCTCTCCAATACCTGAAGATAATGCTTCTACTAATGTTTCCACACTGCCAGTTGCTTTCATTACTGCGGCAAAACCTGCAGCGGCAATCATGATAAAACCAATCATTGCCATCATGTGTACACCTTTAGTGAATACATCATGGGTTTCTTTCCAAGCAATGACGCCACCCACGGTGAATACACTGAAACCCGCTAGCGAACCAACAATCATTGACCCCGTTAATAGTTGTACGGTTAAAGTTGCAATAATTGCTAATAAAGCAACAATAATATGACGTTTATCCAGTACCTTTAATTCCGCCGCTTTTGAATTAGCTACTTTTTCTTGGTATACACGCGGTTTACGGTAGCTAATAAAAACAGCTGTTAATAAACCCACAATCATACCCATTGCAGGTAAAAGCATCGCCGTCGGTACCTGTGCTGCTGTGACCTCTAAGCCATTGTCATGTAAGTTTTTTAAAAGAATGTTATTTAAGAAAATACCACCAAAACCGATGGGTAATACCATGTAAGGAGTCACTAAACCAAAGGTTAGAATACAAGCGGCTAAACGTCTGTCCACTCGTAATTTATTAAGCACACCCAGTAACGGCGGTATTAAGATAGGGATAAATGCGATATGCACAGGGATCACATTTTGTGATGCGATTGTCATCAATAGGATAACGGTAAATACAGTGTATTTGATGGTTGTAGACACTTGTTGTGTCTGCTCTCCGTTTAAGCGTTTAATAATCGCTTGTGATAATAAATCAGTAATACCTGATTTAGAAATCGCAACGGCAAAGGCACCTAACATAGCATAGCTCAATGCAATAGTTGCACCGCCACCTAGGCCACTTTCAAATGCAGAGATGGTATCAGGCAGAGATAAACCAGCCGTTAAACCTCCAATTAGAGCACTGAGTGTCAGTGCAATAACAACATTAATGCGCATCATGGATAAAATAAGCATGATACATACCGCCAGTAAAACAGGGTTAAGCATAACTATTCCTTGTGGGTAGGGTAAAAATCGCAGGCATTCTACGTGATGCGGCGCTACTTTGCTGAGAAAACTAACCTCCTTTTTATTATTAATCAGAAAAAAGGTAGTTATAGTTCTAATTGGAACTGTTGGCACCTATTTTGCTTTATTAGTTTAACGGTATAAATAGGGGCTGTTAATGAGCAATCAAACGGTAACACAGGCAAGTAATTACTTTGATCTACAAGGGTTGGAGCAGTTGCGTCAAAAAACCAAGACCAATGACAAAGAAACGATCCGTGAAGTCGCGAATCAGTTTGAGTCTATGTTTGCATCGATGTTAATTAAATCAATGCGAGAAGCCAACGCTGCCTTTGAAACTGAAAGTCCCTTTAATAACCAACAAACAAAATTTTATACGGATATGCAAGATAAGCAGTTAGCCGTTGATATCAGTCGTCACGGTTCGCTAGGACTCGCTGATGCATTAGTTAGGCAGTTAGACCCAACATCTATGGTACGCCCACAGTCAGTGCCACAGGATCAACTAATGATGCCTGAGCAAGAGCCTGAAATGATGAGTTTAACAACAAAAGAAAGCGTTACTGACTTTAAAAAGCCAGATCAATTACAAGCGTCATTACAAACAAAAATCAATGATAGTGCATTGCAACAGAAAGCGGAGAGTGCCGATGATGTTAATACAAATGCTAGCGCACAGAAAATTGACTTTAGTTCGCCATCGTCCTTTATTGCCACATTGTTACCCTATGCACAAAAAGCAGCTAAGTCTTTAGGTATTTCACCTGAGGTTTTAGTCGCTCAATCTGCATTGGAAACAGGCTGGGGTAAAAAAGTGCTGCAAACTGCCAACCAGCAAAGTAGTTTCAATCTGTTTAACATTAAATCTCACAATAGTTGGCAGGGTGAAAGCGTTAATAAAAGCAGTTTAGAGGTTGAAGATGGTGTTGGTGTACAGCGTCGTTCTAATTTTCGAGTTTACGAAAATCTACATGAAAGTTTTAAAGATTATACGAATTTTATTAGTAACAATAAACGCTACGAGCAAGCTTTACAGCAAGGTGAGAACGCAGATCGTTATATTGAAGAGTTACAACAAGCGGGTTATGCAACCGATCCACAATATGCAGATAAAATTAAAGCGATTATGAACAGCGATAACTTCCAATCGGTTGTTGCGGGAGATAATAACAATGGCTGATTTATTCCAAATTGGACTGTCGGGGATCTACTCTTCACAGGCAAGTCTAGCAACTACCAGTCACAATATTAGTAATGTGAGTACGGAAGGCTACTCTCGTCAAACTGTTGACATTACCAGTGCACAGGCACAAAAATTAGGGGCCAATTTTATTGGTAATGGCTCTATTATCAACGGAATTGACCGTGCCTATGATCAATTTGCATTTAAAGAAAACATTATTAATACCTCGGATCACGCTTATAACGAAGTGAGTTACACGCAAGCGAGCCAATTAGATAAATTACTCTCGAATGAAAGCACCTCTGTTGCTAAGTCCGTTCTTAGTTTATTTTCTTCACTAGGCGATGTTGCAGATCATCCGAATACAATAGAAACGCGTGCTGTATTCCTTGAAGACGCATCGAATATGATCAATCAATACAATACGCTGTATCAACAATTAGAAACGCAATACAGTGGTGTTAATTATGATATTGAGAATTCTGCCGCGGCGATCACTGAACTCGCTGACAATATTGCAACATTAAATAGCCGTATACTTGCTGTGTCTAGTTCGGACAGTAGTGGTGATGCTAATGATTTATTAGATAGACGTGATCAGGCCATTACCGCCTTAAGTGAATACGTTAATGTCTCCGTGCTTGAAGCGGATAATAATATGGTGAATATTTATATCGGTAGCGGCCAAGGTTTAGTGATGGGTGTTCAATCTCAATCTATTGTTGCGATTAACGGAGACCCAGATCCCGCTCGAAAAGAACTAGCATTAAGCAATAATGGTAAAACATCGCCAGTTGATGGTAGTAAGTTTGGGGGGAAAGTCAGTGCGTTATTTGAAACTCGTGAAAATGAAATAGAGCGTGCATTTAATCAGTTAGGCCAGAATGTAATCGGTTTAACCCACGCTATCAATGAGCAGCAACAACAAGGTCAAACCTTAGACGGCGAGATTGGTGCGGCATTATTTAATGATATTAATAGTGATCAGGCCATGAAAAGCCGTGTATTAAGTCATGCTGATGGTAAAGGTGAAGCCACATTAAGTGTGCGTATTGATGATTTAAGCGAGTTATCTGCCGATGAATTCTCATTAAAAGTAATTCCTAATGATCCTGGTATAGATCTTACATTTTCTGTTACCAACAATACCACCGGCGAAACTCAAACTGTTTCCATCACAGACTTGACAAATGATAAGCGTATTGAGATTCCTGGAGCAGGCATTAGTATTGGAATCGATTCAATTTCAGCTTCAGAACCATTACAGGTCGGTAAAGAATTCACCTTGCGTCCAACACGTTTAGGGGCTCAGCAAGCTAGTTTAGATGAGACAGACCCTACAAAAGTAGCCGTTGCAGACGCGGAAATTAAAGCGGTAGTTAGCGATACCAATAATGGCACTGCAACATTTCATGTCAGTGGCATTGTTGATAAAGGTGACCCTAATTATATGGATGAAGATAGTCCAATAACAATTAAAATATCAACGAATACAACTACCAGCGAAGTTTTTTATAATATTTTTGATAAAAATGACAATCAAATTAACACACCAGAGTTAACCGCTATAATTGACCCTTTAACTGGCAAAGCTACACTTGAATTTGGTGGCGTTAAGGTAGAAATGGAAAAAGGTATACCCGTTGCCGGTGATGAGATCACATTAAATTATAATGAAACAGGTGCAGGTGATAATCGAAATATTTTAGCTATGTCTGATCTGCAAAATACTAAAATAATGAATGACGGTAAGTCGACCTTTCAAGATGTTTATAGTGAAATGATTTCCGAGATAGGCGCTAAAACAGCAAACGCAGATGTAGCGATGCAATCTTCAGCAATATTAAAAAATCAATCTTTTGAACGTATTCAATCGGTGAGTGGAGTGAATATGGATGAAGAAGCAGCAAACCTACTAATGTATCAACAACACTACAGTGCAGCTGCACGTGTTATTACCATTGCTAGTGAATTATTTGACACTATTTTACAGGCGGCTCGATAATATCTCGTTATCATCCAAATGCTGTTTTTACATCTGGGTGATAATGCTAAAACAATCTATTCAAGGCCGTACTTTAAAAGACAGATTTATTTTTAACTTTTTTCAAAGTAGCTGTATCTGTTATTTATACAGTGATCCTTTTTAATCCTTCGTATACTTCTAAAATTACCCTCTTTACCTTTTTTAGCTGTTTTATAACCATACTGGCGTGATTTTTGCATTTTAATTAAATAGGTGAGCGTCAAGCTCAAAAAGAAATCAGAGAGGCCGTATGCGAATTTCATCTCAAATGCTTTTTATGCGTAATACTAGTTCATTAATGTCACAACAGTCTGAGTTAAGTGACCAAAACTTGCATATGGCGAGCCAAAAACGGGTTATTCATGGTAGTGATGATCCTGTTGCTATTGCCACCATACAACGCTTAAAGCAAGATATCTCCGTGGGCGAACAATTCATTGAAAATGGGAAAATGGCCGAGTCCGCTAACGAGTTAATTGATACTGCACTTACGCAGAGTACTAATATTTTACAACGAGCGCGCGAATTGATGGTGAGCGGTAGTAACGGCACCATGAATGAATCAAATCGAGAAGCTATTGCTGTCGAACTTGAAAATTTACGTGATGAGTTGATGGGGGTTGCTAATACCAAAGATGGTAACAGCCAATATATCTTCGCAGGCTTTGAAGTGGACACACAACCTTTTCAAAAGAATGAGTTTGGCCAAGTTATATATCATGGAGACAGTGGTGAACGAGACTATAGAATAGGCTCTGGAGTGTCGATTCAAGGTAATGATTCCGGCGCTAACGTTTTTATGAATATAGCTGAAGGTAATGGTACTTTTGTTTCAGAGGTTGGTTCGGAAAACCAAGGTGGTGCAGAGATTAGTCAAGGTAGTGTTGCTGATACAAACGCTGCGCGTGATTACCTCGATCAAGATTATACAATTGCAATTACTGATGGTACCGATGGTCAAGAATATTCTGTTTATGGATTAGAAAAAAGTGTAGTCACGGGCAGTGCTACGATTAAAATTAATAGTGTTGCCGCCAACTCAACAACCTCTTTTGATATTAAATTTGTAGAAAGTTCAGCTGAACCTAAAAAGTTTTTTATTTCAATTAATGGGGTGTCATCCGCATCACCTTATAATGCAAATAATGTCAATGAATATAGCGAAGCGCAATCCTTTGAAATAGACGGTATCAAATTTGAAGTTAATGGTCTTCCTGATGATAGTGATAGTTACGCGCTAACCAAGTTTGTAGAACCAACACCCTATGAAGACGGTAAAGCGATTACATTCAACGGCATTAAAACTGAGCTTAAAGGAGATGTAGTTGATGGGGATTCTTTTACCTTACGTCAAAGTGAAGAAAAAGATATTTTTGCAACGCTACAGAGTTCTATTGATGCTTTGCGCATTCCCGGTACCGATAAAACAGCTACGGCTGCACGTAATAGTGCATTTAGTAATTCATTGCTACAAATTGATGGTGCAATGGATAACGTGATGAGTACACAAAGTTCAGTGGGTGCACGATTAAGAACCATTGATAATCAACGTGAATCAACATTGGACTTTAATTTAACCGCTCAGACTACGTTATCCAGTTTAGAAGACTTAGATATGGCGGCGGCGATCAGTGAATATCAAGAACAATATAGTATGTTAGAGATCTCTCAAAAAACATACGTACAACTGCAACAACTCAGTTTGTTTAACTTGATCTAAAAATAGAAGCGATAATTAACATAGGTAATAATAATGTCATTCTGCTAAGCGAAGGTTTTCGTATACAGACACATCGCATATCGCTTTTATTTTCTTGTTATTTATAGCCTATCATTCGTTATTTTTAACACTATTTTTTATCGCACGTTTTGCCGTAACAAGCATTTTTTGCCAGAGTGGAATCATTAAAAAATATACAACACCTGCAATCGCACCATATAAGTGAGCATTAATAAATACTGTGGCGGCAATTAATGATTCAGTCATAAGTGAAGGGCCATTAAACTGTTCAAATGCAATTTTAGTGATAAAACCCAACCCTAAAACTATTCCCCATCTATCTCCTTTTTTTAATTCATCACACACTCCGATGGCAAATAGTGCATGTAATACGCCGGATAAGCCCACATACCATTGCAAGTCTGGCTCTAGTAATAATAAACAAATACTAATAAAAATCGCGCTGAAGCATGCTGAAAAGATTAAAGAAACAGTTTTAAAAGTATCCAAAAATAAAGCACTAACTACAGCTAACCCTATGCCATTAAGTATTAAATGGTAACCGTTAGTGTGGCAAATATGTGCCGTCAGTAAACGCCACCATTGGCCCTTTTCAATATCGCTGTGATAATATGCTAACCATTGATGACTCTCTGCTTGAAAAATAAATACCAATAAACAGAGTGTCAAAATAATAGCGTTGTTAATCCATATTGAACGCATTAATTAACCTTAAAAAATGAACCTTAAAAAAAGTTGAAACAAATAATGAGTAAAAGAGCGGTTTGCAGCCAATGTAATAAAGCATTGCCTGCGTGTATTTGTGCCTCAATTTGTGTGCTTGATAATCAACACTTTTTACATGTTTTGCAAGACCCAAGTGAACAACATAAAGCGATCGGCACGGCACGAATTTTAGCGTTATCTTTGTCACTAGTAAAAATAACTACGGCAAATACCTTTGAAGCGACTGATTTTGACCTTGATAATACGTTCTTAGTGTTTCCCGATGAGCTGGCTAATACAGTATCAACCTTACAGGAAAAGCAAAAAATAGATGCTAATACGCAATTTATATTACTCGATGGAAGTTGGAAAAAGGCTTATAAGTTATTAATGAATAATCCTTTTTTACAAGCATTACCGAAAGTGATGATGGATGTCGCAGATAAAAGTAATTATCGTATTAGAAAATCCCCCCGAGAAGATGGTTTATCCACGGTTGAAGCTGGTTATGCTTTATTATCCGCATTAGAAAATGATCATACTAAATTCATTCCTTTATTGGATTCATTTAATAAAATGATCGACTTTCAAATCGCGAGTATGCCTGCTGAGGTATATCAGAAACATTACTTAGACCCAATTAAAGGAGGTGATGTTTAATGCCATTACAAATATCTGCAGGTGTAGAAATTGCCGACTGGCAATTGCAATTAACCGCGATTCGAGCACAGGGTGCTGGTGGGCAAAATGTAAATAAAGTTAACTCTGCCATACATTTACGTTTTGATATTAAAAGTTCTACTCTGCCTGATTTTTATAAACAGCGCCTATTAGCGTTATCTGATCATAGAGTCACGGAAGATGGCGTTATTATATTAAAAGCGCAAGTACATCGTACTCAGGAAAAAAATAGAGAAGAGGCCTTAGCCCGCTTAAAAGAACTGATTTTAAGTGCCGTTAAGATACAAAAATCAAGAAAGGCGACAAAACCTTCTCGTAATGCAAAAAAACGTCGAGTTGATGATAAAAAACGAGTGGGCAATAACAAAGCGTTGCGAGGGAAAGTCACTGATTAATTGAAATTGCAGAAGCTTTAGAAATATTAGGAGCTTTAGAAACATTAGGTGCTTTAGAAATATTAGGAACAACAAGGGCAGTAAGTAGATAGGTTACTGGGTAGATAGATTACTGAATAGATTTATACCCACGCCACTTTAAGGTATTTGTCTTGCACGGGATCTGAATATAAGGGGCAATACCACCAGTTTGGGTTGTTATAAAGTCTCCATGTAGAGTGACTATCTCTCGAAAAATTAACTTTATGCCTATCACCTTGGCACTAGTTTTCCTTGCTGACTTTGTACCTTAAAGTATCATGGGTCTATTATCTAACCCTAATTGGGTTTTGACAAAATGTACCACACAGAATAGTTTATTAAGTGTTAATCACTATGTTATTTATTGGTGTCATAAAATTGCCATTTAGTGTTGTTAGTTTAATTTAAAAGAGTTGTTAATTTAAGAAGGGATAGTTATGTCGTTAATGGGTTTTTATGCACTTCGTAATGAAGATACAGAAGAAGAGTATACTTTGGATGCCGATGATTTTATCTGGGAAGATGCGAATCAATCAGGAGAACAATATCGTTTCATTCATGTTGAAACCGATGAATTACCTGAAGTAGTTGCTACGTTTGATGTCGATGCCGATGAGTTTGTAGTGCAAATGCCGAGTGGCTTTGAAGAGTTAGAAGATGGGTTATATATCAATACCAGTAGTGATGATTATGACTCTGATACTGACTTTGGTTACGACGATTAAGTTTACTGTATCAACTCGAGTTGTATTTTAAAAATGTTATCAATTTTATAAAGAGCTGTATTAACAGCTCTTTATTTTATTAGCACTAGCTAATGCGAACAAATTCTCCGCTTTTTTCGTCTAATGCACACAGTTCTGAACTGTAAAGATCGTAGCGCCATCCATGTAGTTTTAAATCTCCTGATTCAACACGCTTTTTAATCCACGGGAAGGTCATTAAATTATCTAAAGATTGTTGAACGCCTTTTTGTTCACAGCAACTATAGCGACTTGCTTGGTCTTTTAATTCTGTGTCCGCAATAATATCATCACGAACATGCTCAAGTTGTAGCATCCATTTTGAGATAAAGCTTTTATCGACTTTTTTCCCTGCACTATCCATCAATGCTTTAATACCACCACACTGGGTGTGCCCTAAAACAATAATACTTTCAACTTCAAGGCCTGTGACGGCAAATTCCAATGCTGCACTGGTACCGTGAAAATTATCAGTATCTTCACAGGGTGGAACCAAATTTGCCACGTTTCGAATAACAAATAAATCGCCAGGTTCGCAATCTAATATAATGGTTGGGTCAACGCGAGAATCAGAACAGCTTACTATTGCTATTTTAGGGGATTGGCCTTCGTCAGCTAATTTAAATAACTGAGCTTGGTTTTCTTGATAGTAACCTTCACGAAAGCGTTGGTATCCTGCAATTAATTTATCAGCAGCAGACATAGAATTTTCCTTATTATTGACATAATGCTGATAATAGAGGATAAACTTCATTAATAAAAATTAATAAATTTTATTTTTACCATAAACAAAGGTTAATGATTAAATATGCGCGCTACTCTTCATCAATTAAAAGTGTTTCGTCAAGTCGCTATTTCCATGAATTATACCAAAGCGGCGGATAAGCTAGGTTTATCGCAACCCGCTGTGAGTATTCAATTGAAGCAGCTTGAAAATAACTTGGATATATTCCTTTTTGAAAAGATAGGTAAAACGTTATTCCTGACTCCTGCTGGGAAAGAGTTAAAAACCTTTTGCGATGAGTTGTTTATCAGTTTTGATAATATTGATATGACCCTAAGTGCTTTAAAAGGGGAGTTAACTGGTGATTTTTGTTTATCTGCGGTGACCAGTGCTAAATATTTTACGCCGCACTTACTCGGGGCCTTTCATAAGTTACATCCCAAGGTTAACTTTCATCTTGATATTGTTAATCGAGAGCAAATTATTCAACGCTTACATGAAAACAAAGATGATTTAGTGATCATGGGATTAATTCCGGAAACCATGGCATTAACTAAATATCCTTTTGTAGATAATCCGATTATTTTAATTGCCAGTCCTCAGCATGCGTTAGCAAAACGAGAACATATCCCATTAGCAGAGTTATCTGAGCATGCTTTTATACATCGGGAAAAAGGGTCGGGCACACGCAAAGCGTTTGAACAATTTTTAAAAGATAAGAATGTGCCACTGAAAGTGAATATGACGCTGGGTAATAGTGAAACGATAAAGCAAGCGGTGATGGCTGACTTAGGTATTTCCGTCGTTTCTAAACATAGTGTTACATTGGAGCTAAGTACTGGCATCTTAGTCGAATTAAAGGTGGAAGGTTTCCCATTAGTGAGAAGTTGGTATTTAGTTCACCATGAGAGTAAACATTTATCCCCGATTGCTAAGGCATTTATTGATTTTGTATTATCCGCAGAAAAAAATGTACCGGCATTACGTAATCGTTTTTTAGAGCAGCATTTCTTTAAAAAAACGTAAACTAACTAGTTATCCCTTAAGTCTTTAAGCTGTTATTTTTTAAAGTATTTTGATTTGTGGCAGTGCTTATTTTGCATCTGCTTTTTTTAAGTGGATATTTCACGTCGGTTCAGTCACTATGTTTGCTGTTTTTATTTCCTGCGTGAATGAAAAAGGTCTAATAGCCATACTAGCTCCTTTATGTATATGAACAGCTATTTTGCCGAATTGGTATAAATGATGGCTAAGAAAATTTATTGCTGTGAGATAACTTTTGAGAGCGGCTACTACAGTTCAAGTTTAATCGATAAACAATCATAATAAGAGATCATAAAAGGCGGCATAGCGTTGAGTATTATTTTGGGCATAGATCCTGGGTCTAGGATCACTGGATATGGTGTTATCCAGCAAAAAGGCAGTCAATGTATTTATTTAGCCAGCGGTTGTATTCGCACTAAAGGTGATACGCTCGCACCTAAATTAAACATGATTTTTAATGGTATTGCGGAAATCATCCAGCAGTATAACCCTTCTGAATTTGCTATTGAACAAGTGTTTATGGCGAAGAACCCTGATTCTGCATTAAAGCTGGGTCAAGCAAGAGGGGCGGCAATGGTTGCAGCAACACAGTCTGATTTGTATGTGTGTGAATATTCAGCAAGGCAAATTAAACAAGCAGTTGTGGGCAGTGGAGCAGCTTCAAAAGAGCAAGTACAATCCATGGTCATGCAAATATTAAACTTATCGGGGCGTCCTCAAGCTGATGCGGCCGATGGGCTAGCAGTGGCTATTTGTCATGCTCATACTGCACAATCTTTAGTGGCAATGGCTGGGCAAGTGAAAAAAACGGTAAGAGGCCGTTTCCGTTAATTGTTAGTACTCTATTTTTAACTTTTTATGTAACATCTTACTTCCTGTTTTTCAGGCTTAACTGCTTATTATCGAGAACATATGAACAAACTATCTGAATTACAGGTTGGTATTCTATATGCTCTAGGCGCTTATTTAATGTGGGGATTTGCACCCGTTTATTTTAAGTACTTAGGGTTTATTCCGGTTTATGAAATTCTTGCTCATCGTGTTATTTGGTCAGTTGTGGTGACTGCTTTATTTATTACTTATTTAAAACATTGGCCGAATGTTTTACTGGTTGCGCGTAACTATAAAAGCTTGTTGGTATTAACCATGACGTCATTATTAATCAGCTGTAATTGGCTGGTTTTTATTTGGGCGATTAACCACGGGAAAATGTTAGAAGCGAGCTTAGGATATTTTATTAACCCTATTATTAATGTGATCTTAGGATTGGTATTTTTAAGTGAGCGTTTGTCTCGTATCAAATGGTTTGCGGTGTTATTAGCTTTTATTGGGGTGAGTGCACAAGCTTGGCAAGTGGGCGAATTACCGTGGGTTTCATTAGTACTACCGTTCAGCTTTGCTTTTTACGGATTATTACGTAAAAAAGTAAAGGTAAAAGCGATTACAGGTTTATTCATCGAGACGCTGGTGGTATTACCGATCGCGGCTTTCTATTTAGTGGTGATGACAGATAGCGAAACGTCTAATCTACTTCTTAATCCATGGTCACTTAACCTGTGGCTTATGTTTGCTGGTGTTGTGACGGCACTGCCATTAATCTTTTTTGGCCAAGCTGCTCTACGTTTACCACTTTCGACATTGGGCTTTTTTCAATATTTAGCGCCTTCCATACTATTTGTGTTCGCGGTACTGGTTTACGATGAGCCGATCTCTTTTATCAAGATGTTTACCTTTGCTTGTATTTGGTTTGGAATATTAGTGTTTGTTTTAGAAAGTAAATTAATTAAATGGTTTAAATAAAACAAACAAGCATAAAAAACACTGGATATTTACTCAGTTGTTTTTTATGCTTGTCATCATTTATTAAATAGTAAGGCAGGGAACAGCATGATTGGATTGTTACGCGGTATTTTATTAGAAAAGCAACCTCCTGAGATATTATTAGATGTTTCCGGTGTTGGTTATGAAATACAACTGCCGATGAGTTCCTTTTATCCTTTACCTGCTGTGGGTGAAGAAGCAGTCGTTTATACGCATTTTGTGGTAAGGGAAGATGCACAATTATTGTATGGTTTTGCCGATAAGCATGAAAGAGCAATGTTCCGTGAATTAATCAAAGTAAATGGAGTGGGGCCGAAGCTAGCCCTTGCTATTTTATCTGGCATGTCGGCGAATCAGTTTGTGCAGTGTATTAACAATGATGCAGTTAGTACGTTAGTTAAATTACCCGGTGTAGGTAAGAAAACGGCTGAGCGATTAGTGGTTGAAATGAAAGATCGTCTGAAAAACTGGGGTGGTTCTGATCTGTTAACACCTGAATCCGATAGGTTATCGCTGACTAATGACTTTGAAAGCACTTTTGTTAGTGGTAACGCTAAAGATGAAGCGATTAGCGCATTGATAGCATTAGGTTATAAGCCTGCTGTGGCAGAGAAAACCATTCAACAAGTTTACCAAGAAGGTATGGATTGTGAGGCTTTGATCCGCAGTTCATTAAAAAATATGATGTAAATGCTTTATTATCCATTTATTCTGTTTTCATTTATTTAATGTTTTACCTATATCGTAACTTATTCCTTAACTTATACCTTAACCATCAATAGAGTCATTCATGATTGAAGAAGATCGCCTTATTTCCGGTACGCAAAAGATCGATGATAATTTAATCGATAGGGCTATACGTCCTAAATTATTAGCTGATTACGAAGGCCAGCCGCAAGTGAACGCGCAAATGGAGATCTTCATTGAGGCTGCTCGTCAGCGGAACGAAGCCTTGGATCATTTACTTATTTTTGGGCCTCCAGGCTTAGGTAAAACCACTTTATCGCATATTGTTGCGAATGAACTTGAAGTCAATATTAAAACAACGTCAGGGCCTATCTTAGAAAAAGCCGGTGATTTAGCGGCGTTATTAACCAATCTTGAAGAGAACGATGTTTTGTTTATTGATGAAATACATCGTTTAAGTCCAGTAGTTGAAGAGATCCTTTATCCAGCAATGGAAGATTACCAATTGGATATTATGATTGGTGAGGGGCCTGCAGCGCGCTCTATTAAGTTAGATTTACCGCCATTTACACTGATTGGTGCAACAACACGTGCCGGTTCATTGACTTCGCCTTTGCGTGACCGTTTCGGGATTGTGCAGCGATTAGAATACTATGACTTAAAATCATTAACTAAAATTGTGATGCGTAGTGCCTCACATTTACAATTAGTGATGGATGAATTAGGCGCGGTTGAAGTCGCGCGCCGTTCACGTGGTACACCACGTATTGCTAATCGTTTATTACGACGAGTTCGTGATTTTGCACAAGTTAAAAAGGCCGCGGTGATCAATGATGAAACGGCTAAACAAGCGTTGGATATGTTAGAAGTAGATAATGAAGGCTTCGACTATATGGATCGTAAGTTATTAATGGCTATCTTAGATACTTTTCAAGGCGGCCCAGTAGGCTTAGATAACTTAGCAGCAGCGATTGGTGAAGAAAAAGAAACTATTGAGGATGTTTTAGAGCCTTATTTGATTCAACAAGGTTTTTTGCAGCGTACTCCTCGAGGGCGAATTGCGACTAATCGTACTTATCTACATTTTGGTTTTGATAAACCGTCAATATAGATCCACATTTTAGCTGAATTTCTAATTTCTAATTTCTAATTTCTACTTTTACTGCATATTGAAATTGATGATATCCTTTTCAATATGCAGACTATCTTAATTTACTCTCTTCTATTTCACAGTTCTAATTTATTTATTCAAGATCATACTTTTCACTTGATCAAGATCAATATAAACAGTATAAATAACGTCCAATAGGCCCGTAAGTCATTGATGTTAAATAATTGTTTGTTTTATGTTAAAGCTTGGTTAATGAATGTGCTTGTTTCCTTGCTGCTGTTACATTAAGTTAACAAGCAAGTGTGAATCTCGTTTTTTGATGGTTAATTTCAAAAGGAATGGAAAATGCTTAAAAATATTTTGCCTGAAAATAGATATCTATTTATTTCTTTGATTAACCAATTCTACACTGTAAAAGTGACTAAAAAGAGCGCAATTTTTCTTATCCAATGTGCATCTGTTTTCGATTTTATTTTCTCATCCTTTAATTTTTTTATTAAAGAGCACAATGATCAGCTTAGACAGTTAAAAAATACTATTCTCATCTCAACTTCACTCGTTTTCGAACGCGACTATTTTTCAATACAGCTATCACCTAATAGTGATTAATACGCTAACTATTTATCAATATTTTATATAAATTTCAAACATATAACTTTTACACCTTACACATTTAAACATTTAAACATTTAAACATTTAAACATAACTAATTTACACACTAATTACTTATAAGCTTAGGAGAATACAATGGACGATATTGTTGATTTATCGCGATTTCAATTTGCCATGACCGCGATGTATCACTTTTTATTTGTGCCTTTAACCCTTGGGTTATCTTGGATCTTACTGATTATGGAATCGCTTTATGTGATGACCAGTAAAGAGATTTATAAAGATATGACCAAGTTTTGGGGCAAGTTATTTGGTATTAACTTCGCACTAGGGGTTGCTACTGGCCTTACAATGGAATTCCAGTTTGGTACTAACTGGGCTTATTATTCGCATTATGTGGGGGACGTATTTGGTGCTCCACTTGCCATGGAAGGCATGATGGCGTTCTTTTTAGAGTCGACTTTTGTTGGTTTATTCTTTTTTGGCTGGGATAGGCTGTCTAAATTACAACATTTAACGGCTACATTCTTTGTTGCTTTTGGCTCAAGTATGTCTGCGTTATGGATATTAATTGCCAACGCTTGGATGCAGAACCCAGTCGGTGCTGAGTTTAACTATGAAACCATGCGCATGGAAATGTATAGCTTTGCTGAACTCGTTTTTAATCCTGTTGCGCAAGTTAAATTTGTCCATACAGTAGCGGCTGGCTACGTTGCTGGTGCTATGTTTGTATTAGCGATTAGCTCATACTATTTGCTAAAAGGTCGTGATATTGCCTTTGCTAAGCGCTCTTTTGCGATTGCAGCGGCATTTGGTACAGCAGGTATCCTTAGTACTATCATCTTAGGTGATGAAAGTGGTTATGAAGTGGGCGATGTGCAAAAAGTTAAACTGGCTGCAATAGAGTCTGAATGGGAAACTCATCCAGCACCTGCGGCTTTCAATGTGATAGGTTTTCCTAACCAGGAAGAGCAACGCACAGATTACGCTGTGCAAATTCCTTATGCCTTAGGTATTATTGCCACGCGCTCTATTGATGAAGAGGTTACTGGCTTAAAAGATCTAATGGCAGAACATGATACGCGTATTCGAACGGGTATGGTGGCTTATTCTCTATTAGAAAAAATAAAGGCGGGGGAGGATACACCTGAAAATATTGCAGCCTTTGATCAAGTTAAAGAAGATCTAGGTTACGGCTTATTATTAAAAAGGTTCGCTCCCAATGTTGTTGACGCAACCGAAGAGCAAATCAAAATGGCCGTGGATGATAGTATTCCAGGTGTTGCACCAATCTTTTGGTCATTCCGTGTGATGGTCGGAGCTGGTGTTGCTATGCTGTTTATTTTCTTGTTTGCATTTTACCAATCAGCAAGAAATAAAGTGGGCGAAAATAAATTATTCCATCGTATCTGCCTATACAGTTTACCGTTACCTTGGATCGCAATTGAAGCAGGTTGGTTTATTGCTGAATATGGCCGTCAACCATGGGCGATTGCTGAAATATTGCCCACTTATATGGGAACATCAACAGTCTCAACTGAGCAACTTTGGTTCAGCATTATCTCTATTGCGTCGTTTTATACAGTGCTGTTAGTTGTTGAAGTATTTTTGATGCTTCGTTTTGCTCGTTTAGGTCCAAGCAGTTTGAAAACTGGACGTTATCATTTTGAACAACTCGAAAACAAGCAAGGATAAGGATAAATTATGTTTGATTACGAAACGTTAAAAGTCATTTGGTGGGTATTGATCAGCGTCTTGTTGATCGGCTTTGTTATTACCGATGGTTTTGATATGGGCGTAGGAGCATTGCTCCCAGTGATCGGTAAAACCGACCAAGATCGCCGTATTATGATCAACAGCATTGCACCTCATTGGGAAGGTAATCAGGTTTGGTTAGTATTAGCGGCAGGGGCAATTTTTGCCGCATGGCCAGCAGTTTACGCTACCGCATTTTCTGGTTTTTATGTAGCCATGATGTTGACCTTGTTTACACTATTTTTTAGACCTGTAGGTTTTGATTATCGTAGTAAGATTGCTGATACTCGCTGGCGTAGTACCTTTGACTGGGGCATCTTCATTGGTAGTGCAGTTCCTCCTATTATGTTTGGTGTTGCTTTTGGTAATTTATTACAAGGTGTGCCTTTCACATTCGATGAATTTTTACGATCTACTTATCATGGAGGCTTCTTCGGTTTATTAAATCCATTTGGTTTATTAGTGGGTATATTCACGTTGCTGATGTTTGTATTGCAGGGGTCTACTTGGCTGCAAATGAAAACTGAAGCGCAAGTGAGAGAACGCGCAAGAATGGTGAGTCTAATTGTTGCTCCTCTTATTGTTACCTTATTTGCCGTATTAGGCGTGTGGTTGGCAAAAGGCATCGATGGATATGTATTGACTTCAGTTATTGATAATAATGGCGCAGCTAATCCTTTACTAAAAACGGTAATATCTGAACCTGGGGCATGGTTAGCTAACTATGATAAGTATCCTCTGATGATGATTGCACCTGCTATCGGTTTGTTATTTCCGTTATTTTCTTGGTTTGCGAGTAAAAAAGATTATAGCGGAACGGCTTTCATCAGTAGCAGTATTGCCCTTGTTGGCGTGTTATTGACATGTGCGTTTAGCATGTTCCCATTCATTATGCCATCAAGCTTAGATCCAAGTGCAAGTTTAACCGTGTGGGATGCTGTTTCAAGTGAGTTCACATTAAACATAATGACGATCGCGGCGTCCATCTTTATACCATTAATTCTGTTATATACAGGGTTTGCTTATTTGAAAATGTTTGGACGTATCGGTATTGCCCATATGAAAAAACACAAACATTCAGCGTATTAATTAGGAGTTTTTTTATGTGGTATTTTGCATGGATTTTAGGTGTTTTATTAGCGTGTGCATTAGGTATTATCAATGGCTTGTGGTTAGAGCAAGTAGAAACTAATGAGCTAGAAAATAAAAACAATGAACAGCAAGATAAAGTAAAGTCTAATAGTGAAATGAAGTCGGTGACCGACTAGCTAAAACGGCTCTTTTAACAAGGAGCACGTTATTCACTTTAGTGTTTTAAAGCCCTTGAAGATGATTATTTTCAAGGGCTTTTTATTAGCTAAGATTATTCTTTTATTTTTAA
The DNA here is from genome assembly GCF_037546855.1 of Vibrio sp. 1-Bac 57. NCBI lineage: Bacteria > Pseudomonadati > Pseudomonadota > Gammaproteobacteria > Vibrionales > Vibrionaceae > Vibrio > Vibrio sp. 1-Bac 57. The sequence goes on from NZ_JALAAC010000035.1 coordinate 35,120, forward strand.
CTCAAAAGAATAGTAAACAAATAAACAAAAAGAAGATATGCTCGTTTTTTGTGACTAAAAAACAGCAATTACTACCACTTTATCGACAAAAAGTGGTAGTTGTAGTAGCGTTTGTCGCGTTCATGTTTTTTATTATTAGTGAATAGGGAGCCGAGTGTTAATTTCAACTTTACCAATTCGTATATATTACGAAGATACCGATGCGGGTGGCATTGTTTATTATGCCAACTACTTGAAATTTTTTGAAAGAGGCCGCACAGAGTTTTTACGTGAATATGATATTCAACAAGATACGCTATTACAGCAGAATATTGCATTTGTGGTGAAAAAGGTGGAAATGGATTGCATAAAAGCAGCACGTTTTAACCAGTTGATTAATGTCGAAACAGAAGTGACGTCTTACCGCAAAGCGAGTTTGATGTTCACACAGAAAATTTTCAATGATAGTAGGGAACTTCTTTGCCAAGCTGATACTCTAATCGCTTGCGTAAATTTACAAAAAATGAAACCAAACGCTATTCCAACAGAAATAATTGAGGTAATTACTCGTGCACGCTGATATGTCATTTTTAGGGTTATTCTTACAAGCAAGTTTGCTTGTAAAGTCGGTTATGTTATTGCTCTTAGGCATGTCTATTTATTCATGGACGTTGATCTTTTCGCGTTCGAGAATGCTTAAAGCAGCCAAGAGTGCACTTAGTCACTTTGAAGATCGTTTTTGGTCTGGTCATGATTTAAGTCGTTTATACAAAGAAACGGCAGCACGTAATGAGCGTGTTAATGGTGGCGAAAAAATATTTTATATGGGATTTAAAGAGTTTTCCCGTTTACATCGTATGCCTGGACGTAAAGTTGAAGGTGTGATTGATGGTGCACATCGCTCAATGCGCGTTACTCTATCGCGTGAAATGGATGAGTTAGAAGCCGGGTTGCCAGTGCTTGCTACTATTGGCTCAATCAGTCCTTATATTGGTTTGTTTGGTACAGTATGGGGGATTATGAATTCATTCATCGCACTTGGTGAAGTTCAACAAGCCACATTGTCAATGGTTGCTCCGGGTATTGCTGAAGCTTTGATTGCAACAGCGATGGGTTTATTTGCAGCTATTCCAGCTGTAATGGCTTATAACAAATTTTCAACCCAAGTTGGGCAGTTAGAAACGTCTTACATTAATTTAATGGAAGAGTTTACTTCAATATTACATCGTCAAGCAATGACTGAGGGTGAGTAAGTTATATGCAACATTCTTATCGTACTCCTAGACGCAAACGTGTCATTGCAGAGATAAATGTTGTGCCTTACATTGATGTAATGTTGGTACTACTGATTATCTTTATGGTAACGGCTCCTCTCGTGACACAAGGCGTTAAAGTTGACTTACCACAGGCAGTAGCGGAATCGTTGCCTGAGGATACAACACCACCGCTGATCGCCTCTATTGATAAACAAGGTCAATATTACTTAAGTGTTGGCGATAGTGTCGATACCCCATTGGCAGCAGAAGAGATGTCTGCACTTGTTGAGCGACAATTGGAACTTGACCCTAACTCTCAATTTATTGTTAAAGGTGACGGTGATGTGAATTACAAAACCGTAATTGATTTAATGGTGTTGCTGCAGCAAGCGGGCGTTCCATCACTTGGTTTAATGACAGAGCCTGATCAATAAATGAAAACAAGCACAAATTTAATCGCATTCATTACCGCGCTTTCTTTACATCTTATTGTTGGTGGGCTGTTGCTCATGAATGTCGACTTCTCTTTGCCTAAGGATAAGCCTAAAGAAGCGGTATCTATTATTGAAGCGACCATGATAAATCAACAAATGCTTGATGATCTCGCTAAAAGTGCGCAAAAAAATAAGCAAGCTAAGCAGCAAAAAATAGATGATGCACGACAACAGAAAGAACGAGAGCAGGCTGAGGCTGAGCGACTTAAAAAGCAAAAAGAAGACCAAATTAAAGCAGAAAAAGAAGCGGTACAACGTAAAGAGCAGGAAGTTTTAAAGCAACAACAGGAAGTAAAACGGCTAGAAGTAGAAAAAGTAGCGGCTGCTCAAGCATTACAGGAAAAACAAAAAGCAGAAGCAGAGGCTAAGGTATTACAGGAAAAGAAAAAGGCCGATGATGCCGCTCGCGCTTTAAAAGAGAAACAAAAAGCCGAAGAAGATGCTAAAGCGCTAAGGATAAAACAAGATGCTGAAAAAAAAGCAGCAGCTAAAAAAGAAGCGGAAAGAGTAAAAGCAGAAAACTTAGCGAAAGAAAAAGCGGCAGAAGAAAAGGCTGCAAGAGAAGCTAAAGAAAAAGCAGCGAAGGAAAAAGCTGAAAAAGAAGCGAAAGATAAAGCCGCTAAGGAAAAGGCCGCAAAAGAAGCAAAAGAGAAGGCTGCCAAAGAAAAAGCTGCAAAGGAAAAAGCAGCTAAAATTAAAGCAGAGAAAGAAGCAAAGCGTAAAGCTGCGGCGGAAAAAGAGCGTTTGAGACAAGCTGAACTTGATAGGCAAATGGCGGCAGAGTTTTCTGATGATTTCTCTAGTGCCAGAAGCGCGAAACAGCTATCTGAAATTGCTAAATATGAAGCGCTGATACGTGCCAAAATTAGTCGCAATTGGAAAGTTGACCCGAGTATGAAAGGGAGTAGTTGTACGTTAGCAATAAAATTGGCTCCAGATGGTTTAGTGCTTAGTGCAAGAATGAGCCGTGGAGATAAAAGGTTATGTGATTCTGCGCGTCGTGCCACCATACAAGCAAAGACACTTCCTATTCCTAAAGACCCTGAAATTATCTCTCAATTTCGGGATTTTGATATTACATTAGAGCCTGAATTATAAGGAATGCAGATGTTTATTCGATTTATTATGGCATTAGTACTGGTCACTGCTTGTAGCAGTGCATCAGCTCGATTAGAAATTTTGATCACAGAAGGTGTCAACAGCGCGCGTCCGATTGCCGTTGTGCCATTTAAATGGTTGGGACAAGGTAAAAAACCGCAGAATTTTTCTGAAATTATTGCTGCCGATTTACAGCGTAGTGGTAAGTTCAATCCATTATCTATCAACAACATGCCTAAAACACCCTCTACCAGTGCTGAAGTCGATTATGCTGCTTGGACAAAGCTCGGCATAGAAGCGATAGTGATGGGGGAAGTTAAACCTGATACTAAACCGGGTAATTATATTGTGACCTTTGAGTTATTAGATGTGTTAACGGGAAATGTTAATATGGCTGATTATAATCCAATTATGGATAAACGACGTAATACCGTCGCTACAAATCAACTACGTCAATATGCGCATCGTATCAGTGATATTGTGTATGAAAAATTAACAGGAGAAAGAGGGGCGTTTTTAACACGCATTGCTTATGTTGCCGTGGATCGAAAAAGCTCGCATCCTTACCAATTACGTATCTCAGATTATGATGGGGAAGGGGAAAAGTTAGTGTTGCGTTCAAAACAGCCTATCATGTCACCTTCTTGGTCGCCCGATGGACGTAAATTAGCATACGTTAGTTTTGAAAAACGCCGTTCACAAATTTATATCCAAGACTTGTATACACAGAAGCGTGAGTTAATGACTTCGTTCCCTAAAATCAATGGATCACCAACGTGGTCTCCTGATGGGACGCAGTTAGCATTGGTTCTATCAAAAGATGGTCAGCCTGAGATTTATACTTTTAATATTTTAACAAAATCTTTGCAACGATTGACTAAAAACCGTGTCATAGATACCGAACCGAGCTGGGCTCCAGATGGGAAATCTATTATCTTCTCGTCAGAACGTGGTGGAAGAGCACAAATTTATCAAGTATCGCTCACAACTGGTAAAACAAAACGAATTACCTGGGAAGGGGAGATAAATTTAGGTGGAACAATAACCCCTGATGGTGATAATCTAGTACTGGTTAGTCGTCACAATGGGAATTATATGATTGCCGTGCAAGACCTTGATTCAGGAGAATTAAGAACGTTAACCAAAACAAAGTTAGACGAATCTCCAAGTATTGCCCCAAATGGCAGTATGATAATTTACAGCACTGTTTACCAAGGTAAACAAGGTTTAGCATTAGTTTCGATGGATGGGCGATTTAAAGCGAATATTCCATCGAACAACGGTGATGTGAAGTCTCCGGCATGGTCACCATTTTTACAATAATTTAATTTAAACGTACTAAGGAAATAAAATGAATCGTTCAATAATTTCAAAAAGCTTGTTAATAGCCTTACCAATGTTAGCGCTAGGTGCTTGTTCTTCAAATTCTGATGTAGATGCAGAGTCTGCAGAAAAAAACGCAACTCAAGCTGTTGAACAAGTTGTTGATGATGTGCAAACAAATACTATTGAAGCAATCGAATTAACTGCTGAAGAGCAACTAGCTCAGCTTTATACTGATGCTATCTTAAAAACAACTATTCACTTTGAGTTTGATAAATCTTTAATCATGCCTGATTACGCTGTGATCTTAGACGCACATGCAAAATACTTAGTAAATAACACTGACAAAACAATTACGATTGAAGGTCATGCAGATGAACTAGGAACACCTGAGTACAATATCGCTCTTGGTGAACGTCGTGCTTTAGCAGTGTCAACATACCTAGAAAACATGGGTGTTGCAGCTAGTCAAATTACAGTCGTAAGCTACGGTGAAGAAAAACCAGTTAATCTTGGACATAACGAGATGGCTCGTACTGAAAACCGTCGTGCTGAATTAGTTTACTAATCCGCCTATGAATAAAAGTACTATTAAGGCGGCCATGCTAATGGCCGCTTTTATCTCTCACCCACTATATGCCGCTGCGCCTATTTCAGATGCAACAGTGAATACTGCAACTAACGCAGAATTACTGAATCGCATCGACGAATTGACTCGAGTAATGACCGCTCGCAATAAAATGCAAATTCGCTTTCAAACTCAACTTAATCAACTCGGCCAAGAAGTAAGCCAAATGAAAGGCTCATTGGAAGTATTTGCTAATCAATTAGAGCAAATAGAAGAGAGACAGCGTAATCTTTATCAGATGATAGATGAAGGTCAAAAAGGTTCAACTAACTCATCTAGGGCATTAACCCCTGTTAATCAAGATACTGGTGACGGAACTGATAGGGCTGCTTATCAATCTGCAGTAGATTTGGTTCTCAACGATAAACAATACGAGCAGGCGATCACTGCTTTTGAAGCCTTTGTGATTGACCACCCTAAATCAAGCTATGTACCTAATGCACAATATTGGTTAGGACAACTCTTATATAAAGAGAAAAAACGAGATGAGGCACGTGTTGCATTTTTAGTTGTAACAGATAAGTACCCAGACTCGAATAAACGTGCTGATGCAATGTTTAAAATTGGTATTATTGATGAATACTTAGGTAATAAAGATTCAGCAAGATCTTTTTATCAAAAAACCATTACTGAATACCCAAGTTCTTCGGCAGCAGGGTTATCTGCTAAACGTTTAAAAGCATTATAAAATTAACAATATAATTTGAATTAATAGTGCATTAATTGCATTTTGTTTAATTTCTCAGCAGATGAAATAAAAGTAGTAATTTTTTGTTGCGCTATTAAAAAAATTCTATATTATACGCCGCAGTTGAGAGGGACATGTGACTTAGCTCATGTTGTAACTATTAACAAAAAACTCACATGAAGAGTTGAAAATCATCACCATATCAAACTATATGGTTGTTAGCTCAGTTGGTAGAGCTATTGAAAAACTTTTAATTTAAAAGTGAATGTCAAGCATAAAACCAAGCCATATAAAACTATATGGGCCGTTAGCTCAGTTGGTAGAGCAGTGGACTTTTAATCCATTTGTCGAAGGTTCAAATCCTTCACGGCCCACCACTTTTTAAAGTGGTTTTATAGTCAGCTCAGTTGGTAGAGCTATTGAATCACTTATAATTTAAAAGTGAATATCAAAAATAAAACCAAGCCATATGAAACTATATGGGTGTTAGCTCAGTTGTTAGAGTTATTGAAACACTTTTAATATAAAACTATATGGGCCGTTAGCTCAGTTGGTAGAGCAGTGGACTTTTAATCCATTTGTCGAAGGTTCAAATCCTTCACGGCCCACCACTTTTTAAAGTGGTTTTATAGTCAGCTCAGTTGGTAGAGCTATTGAATCACTTCTAATTTAAAAGTGAATATCAAAAATAAAACCAAGCCATATGAAACTATATGGGTGTTAGCTCAGTTGTTAGAGCTATTGAAACACTTTTAATTTAAAAGTGAATTAGAAATTAAAACCATACTATATCTTAATGATATGGGCCGTTAGCTCAGTTGGTAGAGCAGTGGACTTTTAATCCATTTGTCGAAGGTTCAAATCCTTCACGGCCCACCACTTTTTAAAGTGATTTTATAGTTAGCTCAGTTGGTAGAGCTATTGATACACTTTTAATTTAAAAGTGAATTAGAAATTAAAACCATACTATATCTTAATGATATGGGCCGTTAGCTCAGTTGGTAGAGCTATTGATTCACTTTTAGTTTAAAAGTGAATTAGAAATTAAAACCATACTATATCTTAATGATATGGGCCGTTAGCTCAGTTGGTAGAGCAGTGGACTTTTAATCCATTTGTCGAAGGTTCAAATCCTTCACGGCCCACCACTCCCCTGATTTATCCTTTTATATTCCCTTAAATTTTTCATTACAATTATTGTTTCAAATTGTTATAATTTGCATCTATTTTTCCATTTCTAAGAGTTAAGAATGAGCCAATTTTCCCCGCTTGTTGGATCGGATTACCCGTTTCCAGGTAAACCTGTTGAGTTATCTTCACAGGAAAAAATCGATTATAAAGCTAAAATCAAACAATTACTTGTTGAAAAAGATGCAGTACTTGTCGCTCATTATTATACCGACCCTGAAATACAAGCCTTGGCTGAAGAAACAGGTGGCTATGTAGCGGACTCCTTAGAGATGGCGCGTTTTGGCCGTGACCATCAAGCTAAAACACTTATTATTGCTGGTGTACGCTTTATGGGTGAAACTGCGAAGATTTTAACTCCACATAAAACTGTACTAATGCCTGAACTAGAAGCAACTTGTTCACTGGATGTCGGTTGTCCTGTAGAAGAGTTCTCAGCGTTTTGTGACCAACACCCAGATCGTGAAGTCGTTGTTTATGCCAATACATCTGCAGCGGTAAAAGCACGTGCCGATTGGGTAGTTACTTCAAGTATCGCGCTCGAAATTGTTGAGCACCTTGATAGCGAAGGTAAAAAGATTATTTGGGGGCCTGATCGCCATTTAGGTAGTTACATCGAACGCAAAACTAAAGCTGATATGATCATGTGGCAAGGTGACTGTATTGTGCACGATGAATTTAAAGCAAGTGCTTTGCGTGATATGAAAGCTGTGCATCCTGATGCGGCTGTTTTAGTGCATCCTGAGTCGCCTGAAAGCGTGGTGAAGTTAGCTGATGCGGTAGGATCTACAAGCCAATTGATTAAAGCAGCGCAAACGTTGCCTAATAAAAAATTGATCGTCGCAACCGATACGGGCATTTTTTATAAGATGCAACAAGCTTGCCCAGACAAAGAGATGATGGCTGCTCCTACTGCTGGAAATGGTGCAACATGTCGCAGCTGTGCACATTGTCCTTGGATGGCTATGAATGGCCTTAAAGCGATTTATAATGCGTTAACTGATGCCAATGGGCATGAGATTGATGTTGATGCTGATGTTGCCAAAGGCGCATTAGTGTCGTTAGATAGAATGTTAAACTTTGCTGCTGAACAACAGTTAAAAGTTAAAGGTAACGCATAAGCGTTTTACTTTAAATACTGTTGATAACAGTATTTATTTACACAACTTATTGAGAATATATGATTACTAATGATGTTTTACGTCGAGTTCGTTTTGCACTGCAATTAAACGATACTAAAATGCTCGCAATTTTTGCTTCTGTTGATAACGAAATGAATGTTGATTTTTTACACAGCATTATGGCAAAAGAAGATGCAGAAGGTTTTGTTTTTTGTCGTGACAGCGTATTGTCACTTTTTCTTGATGGCTTAATTTACGAAAAACGTGGTCGCAAAGAAGGTGCTGTTCCAGCAATATTACCGGCTAAAGCTGTATTATCTAATAATGATATTCTTCGTAAGCTGCGTATTGCTTTAAACTTTAAAGATGAAGATATGCTAAATGCACTGAAGCTTGCAAATTTCCCTGTTTCTAAAGGTGAATTATCTGCTTTATTCAGAAAAGCGGATCATCGTAACTTCAAACCTTGTGGCGACCAATTATTACGTCGTTTCATTGACGGGATCACCGTGCAATTCCGTGGTACTAAACCAAGTACCGATGCAGTAGAAGTCGAATAAAATAGACTGTCTTAAGTATGATAAAAACCGAGCAAGCTAGCTCGGTTTTTTTATGCCTATTATTTATTAATATGTCAGAGTCTGGCATTAAT
>NZ_JALAAC010000036.1:0-42788 GCF_037546855.1 Vibrio sp. 1-Bac 57
CACCCCCGCATCCAATAATGAAGGCACTATCTGAGAAGGGGGTAAACTGGCGTATTCTTTACTGTTACAGATCGCTAAAACTGATGCCCGTTCAGCATCAGTTAACTTATTTTTCGGCTCAGGTCTATCTGCATCAAGGCGCCTATCTCCAACCTTCAGAGCATCTTCTTTTATCCAACGACGATAGGTTCTCAGGCTGATTCCTGCTTCAGAACAAGCAATTGTTTTTCTAGCACCTGCTGTAAAAGCATTATTGATCAGAATAATTAACTTTTGTCGCTCAAGCAGTGGCGTTAGCTCTCCTCGTCCTCCAGGTCGTAGAGAGCACTCAACTTTTTTCTGAGCACCAATATGGCAGCAGTTTCAGCAAGTGCTTTATCTTTGCGTCTCAACTCTTTTTTTAATGCCTTGATCTCGGCTTTATCATCTTTAGCCTCTTTAATACTGGCTTTGCTACTTACTTTTTTTGTTTGCATGCCTTGCACAAACTCACTTTTCCAAGCCTTTATTTTCTCTGGATAAAAGCCATTCTCACGACAATACTTTGCCAATTCAGATTCAGTGAATGAGCTCGTTTCAATAATAATCGCAAGTTTCTTTTCTGCCGTTAAAGACGTTGAGTTAGACATAGTTACACCGTTGTTTTGAGCTGTTTTTAGCCAAGTATATAAAGTGCTACAGTGTATGCCTTCTTCATTAGCAACTTCAACTACTGACCTTGATTGTGGTGGTAATACTTTACTCAAGACTGCTTCTTTTCTTTCTGGTGAATATTGATTCATTCAAATCTAAATTACCGCTCCCTGTCTTTATTATTAATTGAAAACTAAGGGGTGACAACTAGTCTGACACAGGGGGAAAGTGCAAAGCAAGGCCAAACAGGAGCTATAACTTTGATCGGCCGGTAAATGAATGCGATAAGGTGGTGCTATCTACAAACTCTAGCTCTCCACCTACTGGCACGCCGTGTGCGATACGACTTACCTGAATACCATGTTTTCTGGCCATTTCTGCGATGTAATAAGCCGTTGCTTCACCTTCTACCGTAGGGTTAGTGGCCAAAATAACTTCATTAGTCTTACCCGCTTGCATCTGTTTTTCTAATAGATTCAAACCTAGCTGGTCTGGACCTATACCATCGAGTGGTGATAAGTGCCCCATTAATACAAAATACGTACCAGAGAAAAGTGCAGTTTGTTCTATCGCCACCACATCAACGGGCATTTCTACAATACAAATAGTACCGTTGTCATTGCGTTTTTGGTTGTTACAAATAGAGCAAAAATCTTCTTCGGTAAATGTACGGCACTGTTGACAATGGCCTATCTCGGCTACCGCTCTTGCTAACATGTCACTTAACTTAAGCGCACCATTACGATTTTTATCTAATAAATGATACACCATACGCTGTGCCGACTTTGGCCCAACACTTGGTAAACATTGCAAGGCTTGCATTAACTCATCTATTAAAGGTCTACTTGACATTATCTCTTCTTCTATTTTTAAGCATTATTTAAGGTGTTTTTATAAGGCACTGGGTATAAGGTTCATTTTATTTAAAGTTATTCGTAACTACTCAGGCCGTCGCTATTTAAGCCTATTTATTTGTTGAAAAGTGCTCATTTAAACTACTAAACTGCGCTTTTTCGCCTTGAACTAAGCATAAATAGCTTAGCCCTGAGTATTTACGTTTTTATTTTGCTAAAAAGCACTCAGTTTTAATGGGTGCTGAGTAGTTACAGTTATTCTACTATTGATATCAACATCTGATTGTAATATTTTTAGTCAAATTCAGTGACTTTTTCCAATTCATAAAATGATTCAGTAATGGTATCCAGTTTATCATCTAATAATTCTCTAGCATCATTTAGACCCTGATTATAATAATAACTACCCACTTTTTCGGTAAAGAAATCTAACAAAAATTCAGCATCAAATTGCCCAAGATCTTGATCCAGCTCTTTTTCAAAATACTTTTGTATTTGATCTACTATTGTGGCTTTTTGTGCATTAGAAAATTTAATTTCAGCCATTTTCATTCCTCTATAAACGGGTAGATAATTTATTAATCACTTTACCTTATTTCAGCTCTGTAATTTTTATTTGCTCAATGGTCGGCTGTAAGTCTTTATATAGATTAATCGCCACCTGTTCAGCTAAGTGTAAATACGGATCAACTAGCTCAGGAAGATCACCTTTAGCTACCGTTGGCATGCCTGCATCAGTATCTTCACGGTATCGAATATGTAATGGTAATTCACCTAAATAAGGTAAATTAAATTGTTCTGCTAATTTTCGTCCGCCACCGGTTCCAAAAATTGCTTCTTGATGGCCACATTTAACACAGGAATAAACGCTCATGTTCTCAATTAATCCAGCGACATGTACGTCTACTTTATTAAACATGATAACCCCTTTTTGAGCATCAATTAATGCAACGTCCTGCGGGGTTGTGACTATAATTGCACTGGTAACAGGTACATTTTGCGACATTGTTAATTGAATATCGCCGGTACCCGGTGGCATATCCACAATCAAATAGTCTAATTCAGGCCAGTCCGTTTCATTCAACACTTGTTGCAAGGCTTTACTCGCCATAGGACCACGCCATACCATGGCATCTTTATCATCGATTAAAAAGCCAATGCTATTACCCACAATGCCATGAGCGCTAATTGGCGTTAATAGTTTGCCATCAGCAGAGGTCGATTTAGTTTGTTTTTTACCGATCATAGTAGGCAAAGATGGGCCATAAATATCTGCATCTAATAACCCGACTTTTGCACCATTCTTGGCCAACGAAATAGCAAGGTTAACACTGACCGTAGATTTACCCACTCCGCCTTTACCCGATGAAACGGCAATAATGTTGTTTATATTAGGATTAGTTTTGGCCACTTTTTTGTGCTCAAAGGTGGGCACTTTGTAGCTAACATTCCACACTGCAGGTTGTTTGAATAAGGTTTGTAATGAATCAGCTGTTTGTTGTTGTAAAGAAGCTAACCATTTAGGTGCATAGAAAGGTAAACGTAAATTGATTTCAGCTGAGTCTTCTTTAATAACTAATAAACGCTGCTCAATAAATTTTTTAAATATTGTTTCTTCAATTGCTTTTTCTAAACATTTTAAAACTTTTTGTTCGATAGTTTTCTTTTTAAACAGCATGATAAACCCTTAAAACTGAATTGATGAGTGAGTTTATCAAAATCATTAGATAAATCATCCTTATTAAAAATAGGCCTTAATACATACTGATACCTACTAGCTATCAAGAAACCTAGATAAGAGTGGGATTTATAATGTTTTTTGGGTAGACTTACTGGCTTAAAAAATCCGCTTAGACTTAAGGAATATCAAATAAAATGGCTAATCAAGATCGTAATATCCTTGTTACTTGCGCCCTTCCCTACGCTAATGGTCCAATCCATTTAGGGCATATGCTTGAGCACGTACAAGCTGACATCTGGGTTCGTTTCCAGCGCTTACGCGGTAATAACATTCATTTTGTTTGTGCTGATGATGCACACGGCACCGCTATCATGCTGAAAGCGCAAGAAATGGGTATCACTCCTGAGCAATTAATTGCACAAGTACAAGCTGATCATGAGAAAGATTTTGAAGGGTTTAACATCAGTTTTGATAACTACCATTCAACGCATTCAGAAGAAAATAAAGCATTATCATCACAAGTTTACCTTGCACTACGTGATAACGGCTACATCACTAAAAAGGTGGTTTCGCAATTATACGACCCAGAAAAAGAGATGTTTTTACCGGATCGCTTTGTAAAAGGTACTTGCCCAAAATGTAAAGCAGAAGATCAGTACGGCGATAACTGTGATGTTTGTGGCGCGACCTATAGCCCAGCTGAAATGATTAATCCAAAATCAGTGGTTTCTAATGCAACTCCTGTGATGAAAGATACAGAAAACTTATTCTTTGATGCGCCACAATTTCAAGACATGCTTGTTGAATGGACTAAATCAGGTGCGCTGCAAAGCGAAGTCGCGAATAAGTTAAGTGAATGGTTTGAAAGTGGCTTAAAAGCGTGGGATATCACTCGTGATGCACCTTACTTTGGCTTTGAAATCCCTGATGCACCGGGTAAATTTTTCTATGTTTGGTTAGATGCACCTATCGGTTACATGGGCAGCTTTAAAAATCTGTGTGATCGTACCGATGGTCTTAACTTTGACGATTACTGGAAAAAAGACAGCACAGCTGAGCTTTACCATTTCATTGGTAAGGACATCATCAACTTCCACGGTTTATTCTGGCCAGCGATGTTAGAAGGTGCAGGTTTCCGTAAACCGACTGGCGTTAATGTACATGGTTATGTCAGTGTTAATGGTGAGAAAATGTCTAAATCAAAAGGCACCTTCATCAAAGCAAGTACTTATCTTGAAAACTTAGATCCTGAGTGTTTACGCTATTATTACGCTGCGAAACTAACATCTCGTGTTGATGATTTAGACTTTAACTTAGAAGACTTTGCGCAACGAGTTAACTCTGATGTGGTTAATAAGTTAGTTAACTTAGCTTCTCGTACAGCTGGCTTTATTGCTAAAAAATACGACGGTCAACTTTCTAAAGAAGTTTCTGAACCTGAGTTATACCAACAGTTTGTTGATGCCGGTGAGTCCATTGCAACGCAATTTGAAAACCGTGAATTCGCTCGCGCTATTCGTGAAATCATGGCATTGGCTGATATTGCCAATAAATACATTGATGACAAAGCACCGTGGGCATTGGCTAAAGTTGAAGGCAAAGAAGTTGAAGTGCAAGATATCTGTTCAATGGGTATTAACTTGTTCCGTGTGTTAATGACGTATTTGAAACCAATCATGCCAAAACTAACCGAGCGTAGTGAATCATTTTTAGATGAAACGTTAACTTGGGACAGCATTCAAACACCATTAGCTGACCATAAAATTAATAAGTTTAAAGCCTTATTCCAACGCATTGATCCTAAACATGTTGAAGCTATGGTTGAATCGTCTAAAGCAAGTGCAGCTGCCGATGCAGCAGCAAAAGAGAAATTAGCTGAAGCAACACAAGCAGAAAGCCAAAGTGAATTAGACAAAGAGCCGATTGCCGCTGAGATTGATTTTGATACCTTTGCTAAAACGGACTTACGTGTTGCTTTAATTGCTAAAGCTGAACATGTGCCTAAAGCTAATAAACTGTTAAAACTAACCTTAGACTTAGGCGGTGAAACACGTACCGTATTTGCTGGTATTAAATCAGCTTATAACCCTGAAGATTTGGAAGGTAAATTAACAGTCATGGTAGCGAACCTTGCACCGCGTCAAATGAAATTTGGTTTGTCTGAAGGTATGGTATTAGCAGCGGGACCTGGCGGTGAAGATATTCATATTTTAAACCCAGATTCAGGTGCAAAACCTGGTCAGCGTATTATGTAGCTGCGGTGGCTCTTAGTTAATATAAAAGTGTTAATATAAAACCATTAATAATAGTTCACGTTGCCCATGACTAAAGTGACTAGAAACTAAAAAGGGGCTTAATCAATTGATTAAGCCCCTTTTTTATTATGATTTTATTGATAAAAATATTTAAAAATTATTTAAAGCTACTTAAAAACAAAACCGTTTACCACGTTTTCCAAATATTCTTGAGCACCAGACACAGGTGTTGGTTGAAAATCACTTTTAGCCGCATGCTCAGCTAATGCAGCAAGTGAAAGTTTACCACTTAAAATATCTTTGCCCATTTGGTCATTCCAACCAGCATAACGATTAGCGATATTTTTACCTAAAATATCATTTTCGATCATGCCCGCAGCGCGCTCTAATGAAGCAGCCATTACATCCATTCCACCAATATGTCCGTGGAAAAGGTCAGCACCATCAATTGATGGACGACGAACACGTGAGTCAAAGTTGAAACCACCCGTTGTAAAGCCACCCGCTTTAAGAATTTCGTACATAACTAACGTATTCTCTTCAACACTATTTGGGAATTGGTCAGTATCCCAGCCTAGTTGAGGATCACCTCGGTTAGCATCAACTGAGCCAAATAAACCTAATGATGTCGCTGTTGCGATTTCATGTTGGAAGCTATGGCCTGCTAACGTGGCATGATTAGCTTCGATGTTGACTTTAATCTCATTTTCAAGCCCGTACTGCTTTAAGAAACCATACACAGTTGCCGTATCATAATCATATTGATGTTTAGTAGGCTCTTGAGGTTTTGGCTCGATTAAAATAGCACCTTTAAAACCTATTTTATGCTTATGTTCAACAACCATCTGCATCATTCGGCCCAACTGCTCACGCTCTTGGCGCAAATCAGTATTTAATAGTGTTTCGTAACCTTCTCTACCTCCCCACAACACATAGTTATCACCGCCTAGGCGTTGTGTTGCACCCATTGCATTAAATATTTGAGTAGCGGCATAAGCAAACACTTCAGGATTTGGATTGGTTGCAGCACCGTTCATATAACGTGGGTTAGAGAACGCATTTGCAGTCCCCCAAAGAAGTTTTAGGCCGGTCTCAGCTTGTTTCGCTTCTAATACATCAACCATTTCAGCAAAGTTATTTTGGTATTCTTTTAGCGAATTACCCTCTGGTGCAATATCAGTATCGTGAAAACAGTAATAGGGTACGCTTAATTTTTTAAAGAATTCAAAAGCAGCATCTGCTTTCATTTTTGCCATGTCCATTGCATTACCCGGTTTGTGCCAAGGTCTGTCAAAGGTACCTGCACCAAAAACATCTGAACCAGGCCAACAAAAGTTATGCCAGTAACAAGCGGCAAAACGTAAATGGTCTTTCATTGGTTTGCCAAGAATAATTTTTTCTGCATCGTAGTGGCGGAATGCGAGTGGATTTGTTGAGGTTGTACCTTCAAACTTTATTGGAGAAACACTTTTAAAAAATTCAGTCATAATAATGATTCCATTGGTTGATTAAGAAAGATGTTATTTAAACTCACCTCATCTTTTTCTTTTTCTGCAATTCATTCAATTATGATATTTGTTAGCTCTATTCACTGATTTAACTAACGTGGCAAACCTCACACTTATTTTTTTATTTTTTGATGATTTATGTGAATACAACCAACTATTATTAATATTACAGGTTAATAATAAGGCATATTGCTTAAACATTTTACTCAAGTAGATTTATCATACGGTACTCTTTTGGTGTCATCTCAATGTCTTTTTTAAAAACGGTATACATATATTGAAGCGATGGATAACCACATAAATCTGGAATTTCAGCAATAGCAATGGTGGTAGAATTGAGAAGTTGGCAAGCTCGTTTAAGCTTAGCATTATGAATTTCTTGGTGTACCGAGTGCCCTCTTTCATCCTTAAAACGTGACTCTAAATTTGAACGGGAAATTCTTAAATGATCTAACACTTGATCAACTTTAATGCCGTTATAAGCGTTATTTCGAATATAATGCATCGCTCTAATAACCAGAGGATCGTTAATCGCCTGAAAATCACTACTCTGGCGCTCAAAAACTTTTGAAGCTGGTATAATTATGCGCGGTAACTGCGCTAGTTGATGATCAACTGATAAAGTATTATCTACTGGTGTTACTAATTTTTGATGCAGCATTTTAGCCGCAGCGTATCCCATCGCTTTACACCCTTGTCCCACAGAGCTCAATGACACTCTGGTGAGGTAGCGTGTTAACTCTTCATTATCAATACCTATGATTGCAATCTTATCTGGCACCATTAACTCCAAGTGTTCGCATACTTGTAATAAGTGCCTTGCTCGCGCATCGGTTACCGCAATAATACCAACCGGTGTTGGTAATCTTTGTAACCAGTCAGATAAACGGTTCATATCATATTGCCAGCTTTCTGCAGTCGTTATATTTCCTCTATAAACAGAACCTGAATAGTTTTCTCTAGTGAGCATGCTTTTAAATGCTTTTTCTCTTTCAGCCGCCCATCGATTGGTAGGCCCATCGGGTAAGCTATAAAATGCAAAATGCTCTAACCCTTTATCCATTAAGTGCAGAAAAGCGGTTTCGACTAAATTTTTATTATCGGTACCGATATATGGCACATTAGGGTAGTCTTTTTCATTTTCATAGGAACCACCTACCCCTACTACCGGAATATTTAGAGTAGAAACAAGCGACTTAATGTCAGGGTCATCCAAATCGGCAATAATGCCGTCTCCAACCCAGTCTTTGATTTTAGCTAAATTTGTACAAAAATTTTCTTCAAAGAAAATATCCCAATCACATTGCGTTGCTTGTAGGTATTCGCCAACCCCCTTAATAACCTGACGGTCATAAGCTTTGTTGGCATTAAATAAAAGGGCAATACGATAATTTTTTTTCATAACACTCTACTCTGGGAATCGATGGCACAATAAAAACATGCATTTATAACGTTAAAACAATCTCTTTAAAATAAATATCAAGGATGCTTTTTACTTTTTAAATAAATCAAAAGTTAAAATATTCAACAATAAAAAAACAGTAAAATTAAAGTAAAACAATAAGTTAAGAATCAATTATTTTTTAACTGTAACCTAGTGTTGTACCATAGCTCTATTTAAACAGTATCATTTACTATGCAATTTGTGAGCTATCACTCAATCAACAAATCAGAGAATCGTACTATTAAAAATCATAATTGTTATCGTAAATAATAAGCATCAAAATAACCCCATTAATGGTCATTAACTTAAATAAACGGTTATATAAATTGAATTAACCCTCATTCTTTATTTGTAAAAGGAATATTACATGTTCATTGGTATCGATCTCGGTACATCTGGGGTAAAAGTAATTTTACTCGATGTAAATGATGTTATTTTAGCGACAAAATCGGTCGCGATCTCAGTATCACGCCCTTTCCCTTTATGGTCAGAACAAGATCCAGAATCTTGGTGGACGGCCACAGACCAAGCAATTAAAGCATTAGCCTCTGAACATGACTTATCAAAGGTACAAAGTATCGGTATTGCAGGTCAAATGCATGGAGCGACATTATTAGACAAAGACTCAAATATATTAAGGCCTGCTATTTTATGGAATGATGGGCGTTCTGAAAAAGAGTGCCTTGAAATTGAACAGTTAGTACCAAATAGTCGAGACATTACGGGCAATATTATGATGCCGGGTTTCACGGCTCCAAAATTAAAATGGATACAAAAACACGAACCGGAATGTTTTTCAAAAATTGCAAAGGTGTTGTTACCTAAAGGTTATTTAAACTTCCGATTAACAGGGGATTTTGTATCGGACATGTCCGATGCTGCCGGCACCATGTGGTTAAATGTAGGTAAAAGAGATTGGGATGAACAGTTGCTTGCGGCAACGGGTTTATCACGTGACAACATGCCTAGATTATTTGAAGGAAACCAAGTAACTGGGCATTTATCGAATGTCATTGCTCAGCGATGGGGAATGGACAACGTTCCTGTTGTAGCTGGTGCAGGCGATAATGCAGCAGGTGCAATAGGTGTTGGTATCATTAAACCTGGACAAGCTATGTTGTCATTAGGAACTTCTGGCGTTTATTTCGCTGTTACTAATGGTTTTACACCCAATCCTGAGTCTGCATTACATAGTTTTTGTCATGCATTGCCTTCTACTTGGCACTCAATGTCAGTTATTTTAAGTGCGGCATCTTGCTTGAACTGGGTTGCTGAATTAACAGGAGCAGCCGATGTTGCAAGCCTATTAGCAGAAGTTGAGAACGATGCTAATCCAACATCAGAAGTGATTTTTTTACCCTATTTATCAGGCGAGCGTACACCACATAATAATGCCAATGCTAAAGGTGTGTTCTTTGGCATGACACATGAAACTAAAAGAGCGGAGTTAGGTAAAGCAGTGCTAGAGGGCGTTGCTTTTGCTTTAGCAGACGGTCTTGATGCTTTACATGCCACAGGTGTTGATCCTGAGGAAATATCCTTGATCGGCGGAGGAGCACAGAGTCCCTATTGGCGTCAAATGTTAGCCGATATATTTAATAGAAAATTAGCCTATCGTTCTGGTGGAGAAGTGGGTCCAGCATTAGGGGCTGCTCGCCTTGCTCATTTAGGGGTGACAAAAGATAAAACAGTATCAGAGATATGCCCTGTTCCAACATTAGTTCAAATGCACTTACCTGATAGCAGCAAACACCTCGCCTATGGCGCTAAACGTGAAAAATTTCAAAAGCTGTATGTGCAATTAAAAGATCTTTTTTAAATTAGAATAACCATAAACCAATACCCATCTTATCAACAATGCCAGTAATAGCTTACTGGCATTGTTGCATCTGAATGTCCCTTTTTAATCCCCGTATTTGTAGTGAATTGTAGTGAATTGTAGTGAATTGTCGCGCAGTACAATAAAGACGAGCCAATACCAACAATCTCTCAAGTGATGACACTGGTTAGTTTCACAATAGCTTATTTTACATCTCCAGAATCAGGTTACGGCTGAACTGAATTTTTTAACATCTTGAGTAATACATTTATGATTTGAATCTAAGCAATGATTTGAGCGGCATAATTATGGTATTAATAGTCTAGGTTCAGTTGCCCTTTGAATGTTATTTTCGCTGAATTAATGACTGTTTAGGGAAGGTTAAGCTTATCTGTTTTGTTATTAGGACGTCTTTATTCAACACGTATATTCGCATAATAGGTCAAAATTTATTAGGGAGAATTCATTCTAAACAGCAAAGATCCACAACAACTAAACATTTCAAGTCTTATTAATCTCTGTACTGTAATACTTTAGTTAAATATTGTAGTTAGTCACTGCAATTAATCACTATAGTTAATCACTGCGCTCCAATAAATGATTGATACAAAAAAGCCCAAAGTGATTACTACCTTGGGCTTGAAAACAATAGTGCTTTGGTTAAATCCTAACCTCTATGCTTACTTGCACTATCCATCCAAACAGCTAATAACAATACCCCACCTTTTACTATGTATTGCCAAAAAGTAGGGACATCCATCATACTCATTCCATTATCCAGCGATGCCATGATAAAGGCGCCAATCACCGCACCAATAACAGTACCTACGCCACCAGCCATACTTGCACCACCAATAACACAAGCAGCAATTGCATCTAGCTCAGCTATATTACCTGCAGATGGAGAACCAGCACCTAAACGAGAACTCAGAATCAAAGCAGATATCGCCACTAAAAACCCATTCATTGCATAAACAGATAATTTAGTTTTTTCTACATTAATACCGGATAAACGACTCGCCTCAATATTGCCACCAATCGCATAGATTCTGCGTCCAAACCGAGATTTAGCCGCGATAAAAGTACCCACTAAAGCAAAAAATATAAGTAATAAAACTGGTGTAGGCACACCACGATAATCATTAAGTAAAACAATTGCGACTAATACTGCCACTGCAATTAAGGTGTTTTTTGTTAATGCGCTTTGAGTGCTAGGTACAGATAATTGATATTTTTTGCGTAAACCATTACGTTTTTTCTGCCATCCAAAATATCCTGCTAAACAACCTACACCGATCATTAAACTGACCATATCTGGTAAGTAACTCTGACCAATTACACTCATATCATCCGATATAGGCGCAACGGTTGTACCATCTGTGATGCCAATCAAAATACCACGAAACGCTAAGTAACCTGCTAGTGTAACAATGAAGGAAGGTACTTTTCTGTACGCAACCCACCAGCCATTCCACGCGCCTAATACAACACCTGCAAATAACGTAATAATAATAGTTAGTGGCAACGGCAAGCCAAACCATACATCTAAAATGGCGGCAATACCCCCTAATAAACCCATTAGAGAACCAACAGATAAATCAATCTCACCACTAATAATAACAAAGACCATTCCAATCGCTAAAATACCTGTAATGGCAGTTTGTCTTAACAGGTTAGAGATATTTCTTGGCGTTAAATAACTCCACTCAGTCATAATACTAAAAAACAGCATAATAAATACAATCGCGGCGGCCATCACAACTAGTTGTATATTTACATTTTTAAACCTATCTTTAATACTTACACTTGCAGTGTTTTTAGTGTCATTTGCTTGCTTTATCATGCTACAACTCCTTCGGATAACGCACAATTCATGATTATTTCTTGGGATAAGTTCTCATTGACTAAGTTCCCTTTAATGATGCCTTCATGCATCACTAAAACACGGTCACTGATACCAAGTACTTCTGGCAGTTCTGATGAAACCATAATGATGCTCAACCCGGTTTTCACTAGCTCAAACATGAGTTTATAAATTTCATATTTAGCGCCTACGTCGATACCACGTGTTGGTTCATCTAATATTAAAATACTTGGGGTAACCATTAAAAATCTAGCCAAAATGGCTTTTTGTTGATTACCACCGGATAAACTACTAATCGGTATTTCTGTATTGGGTGTTTTTACCGTTAGTCTTTTTGCGCTATCTGCAACCTTATTTGCTTCCAACGTATCATTTACTATTCCAGCTGATGTAAACTGATCAAGAGCAGCTAGTGACATATTTTTACCAACAGACATAATAGGTACAATACCGTTGCGTTTGCGATCTTCCGGTACCATTGCAATGCCAGCAACTAAAGCATCTCGACTACTTGCTGTTTTAATTTCTTGGCCATTTAAAAAATATTTCCCTTCGTGTTTACCTTGATAACAACCATACAAACATTCCATTAACTCTGTACGGCCGGCACCAACTAAACCTGAAACCCCAAGGATTTCTCCTTTACGTAGTTCAAAACTGGCATTCCTTACTTTAGGTATCGCTGAATTAGCTTTATCCCATGCATTAACATTTTTAACTTCGAGAATAACCTCTCCAATATCATGCTCTTCACGTGGGAATAGTTGCTTCATTTCTCGACCAACCATCATTGTCACAATATCGTCGGTTGTCATATCCGCTGCTTCCCGTGTACCAATAGGAACACCGTCTCGAATGACACATATTTTGTCTGAAATATTCTTCACTTCGCTTAGCTTATGAGAGATATAAATACAGCTCACGCCAGAATCTCGTAACTCGGTGACCAGATTTAATAAAATTTCTGTTTCAGATTCAGTTAAAGGAGCAGTAGGCTCATCTAACACTAATAATTTGGCATTTTTAGACAATGCCTTTGCTATTTCTACTAATTGTTGTT
The DNA here is from genome assembly GCF_037546855.1 of Vibrio sp. 1-Bac 57. Classification (NCBI taxonomy): domain Bacteria; kingdom Pseudomonadati; phylum Pseudomonadota; class Gammaproteobacteria; order Vibrionales; family Vibrionaceae; genus Vibrio; species Vibrio sp. 1-Bac 57. The sequence goes on from NZ_JALAAC010000036.1 coordinate 13,119, forward strand.
GACCAACACCTAAGTCACCCACTTTGGTTTCTGGGGAAACAGAGAGTCTTACTTTTTTAAGTAATATTTCGGCTTCATAATGCATTAACTCAAAATCCATAATGCCAAATTTACATAATTCAGAGCCAAGAAATAGGTTTTCAAGAATACTTAATTCTTTAACTAAAGTGAGCTCCTGATGAATAATGCCAATACCTAATTGTTCAGTGTCAGAGATATTTCTAGGTTCTAATTTTTTACCTTTATAAATAATTTCACCTTCATATGAGCCATGAGGGTAAATACCACAAAGTACTTTCATTAATGTAGACTTGCCAGAACCATTCTCTCCGCATAAAGATAAAACTTCGCCTTTATTTAAGCTGATACTGACGCCATCTAACGCTTTAACAGGACCAAAACATTTAACGATATTGTTCATTTCCAATAATGGATGCATAAAAATCACTCCTTATAAGTAGCGCTAAACTGATGCTTAGCGCTGACAAATTCTTATTGGTAAACGTCTTTTTCAGAATGGAAGCCATCTGCAACGATAGTTTCTTTAATGTTTTTAGCATCAACCGCAATTGGGCTTAATAACCATGAAGGGACATCTTTCATGCCATTATTTAACTGTGCATTTTTTTCAGGTTCTTTCCCGTTACCTAAAACAACAGCAATTTCAGCCGCATGTGTTGCTAATGCAACGATAGGTTTATAAACAGTCATCGTCTGTGTACCAGCGATAATACGACGTATAGCCGCTAGATCGGCATCTTGACCTGAAATTGCAACTTTGCCTGCAAGACCTTGTGCTTCAAGTGCTTGAATTGCACCGCCTGCTGTTGCATCATTTGATGCAACCACTACATCGATGTTGTTGTTGTTCGCAGTTAATGCATTTTCCATTATTTTTAATGCGTTTTCTGCTAACCAATAATTAACCCATTGATCACCAACAACTTCGATATCACCAGCATCAATTTTAGGTTGAAGAATGTTCATTTGTCCTTTACGGAACAGTTTTGCATTACTATCGGTTGGCGCGCCACCCATTAAGAAATAACGACCTGAAGGTTTCGCTGCAACCATCGCTGTTGCTTGCATTTCACCTACAATTTCATTATCAAATGATAAGTAAAAATCGATATCCGCATTGCTAATCAAGCGATCATAAGCAAGTACTTTGATCCCATCAATTTTAGCTTCTTTGATTACGTTAGAAAGTACCTCACCGTTTGTAGGAATAATCACTAGTACATCAACGCCTCGTGAAATCATATTTTCGATTTGAGATATTTGAGTTTGTTCGTTTCCGTTAGCAGATTGAACATAAACTTTAGCGCCTTGTTTTTCTGCAGCTGCAACAAAGATATCTCTATCTTTCTGCCAACGTTCCAATCTAAGGTCATCAATTACCATCCCTATTTTTAAAGATTTAGCAAAAATAGGAGTGCTAATTGTCATCAAAACTACGCATAGTAGGGTTATGAATTTTTTCATTATAATGTCCTTTAATAATGTAATTTTTTGTTAAGGTGTATACCCGTTACCAATCAAGATGCAAAGTTCAGCAGGTTGTGAGGTGAGTAGCTTCTAGGCAGAAAGTTGAAGATCTAACTAGTTCAATCAATACTTTCTAACAACGAAGATACTTGCCTCACAACTTGCCCTACGGGTCGTTAGTTCGAAAAGCAATTCAGCGTTGCAACATTCGATAAGGACTAGCCATTGTCATCATGTTGCGTCTTGCCTTGCTGTCCGAACTAACGACTGAATAAAGCATCTCGATTAGTAACGGGTATATTCACATTCAGTGAATGGTTAGACATTAACGTTAGAATTAAAGGAAATCTTTTCAGTAATTTCATAATCTCTTTGTCATTTTTTGTTTTTTCAATTAACTGTGATCGTAAGCATGCAAGACATTTTTCAATCAATTAAAGCGCTGAGAGACGCATCACAAAGTTAATGCTTTCGCCTCTAAACTAATATTGATTGATAAAAAAGCTGAGTATATGAAACAGAGTATTGTCAACGGAGAGCAAAAAGATAAACGAGAAAGAAGTTTTAAAATAGGGCTCAAAAAGTAAAGCTTTAGACGTTACTTTTTAATAATAGATAAGTCGAAAGTATTATTTTTCGCTATAGGATGCAGTACTACTTCGTACTAACAGTTGTGTTGGTAATATTGTATCTTGGGCTGCTTTCTCATCAAATAGCACATGCAATAGGGTTTGCATTGCTGTTTTCCCTATTTGCAACTGTGGTTGCTGTATCGTCGTTAATTGAGGCGTTGTATATTGGGCAAAAGGCAGATCATCAAAACCGATAATGGACAATTTTTCCGGTACGTTCAATCCGACTTCAAAAGCAGCACGCATCGCGCCCAATGCCATCATGTCATTAAAACAAAATAAAGCAGTCATTTTATATTGTTTATATAAACGATGAAATGCGCTGTAACCCGAGTGAAAACTAAAATCCCCACTATCAATGGCTAATTCGTCGAGTTCAAGTGAAGCATTTTCTAAACTTTGTCGGTAGCCATTTTTACGGGCAACACAAATCGGATTGTCCATTGGCCCTGTTATGCAAGCAATACGCTTATGCCCAATATCCAATAAATAATCTATTGCATTTTTTGATGCCGTGTAATTGTCTACTCTAACGGTGGGGACCGGAAAATTATCAAAATATTCACAGGCCATAACAATAGGAATGTTAATCCCCTCTTTTACTTCTTCAGGGAGTTCAGACGTTAACGAAATAATGCCATCAGCTTGTTTGGTTTTAACTAAATCGATATACGCATTTGCTTGCTCTACCGCATGCACTGAATCCCCAAGTAATACTTTATAGTCATTCTTTTTGGCAATAATTTGAATGCCTCGAACAATGTCAGCAAAAAACTGGTTAGCAATATCAGGCAGGATCACGATCACTGTTTTAGATTCACAACGCCTTAAATTTCTAGCACTAACATTGGGTGAGAATCCACATTCAAGCATTGCTGATTGTACTTTTTTTCTTGTTTTTTCTGATACTTTTTCAGGATGTGTCATCGCACGGGAAACCGTTGCGGTTGATACTCCAGCAAGTTTAGCGACATCTTTTACATTTGCCATAAAAGCCCTTAGGTAGAATTTTTTAAAGATACAAAAAACAAAAAACATTCTTTTGTTACATTAATTGTAACGGACAAATATTACCTCAAAAACCATCACAAAGCTAAAACCAAAAAACAATAAAAATAAAGTATTGATAAATAATACGTTTTTTAAATAAACCGATTCAACCTCAAATTTTACAGACTGTTTTTTGTACAAGCAATATAGTTTTGGTTACATTAATCCAACAAAAAATGTAATCGATTACATTAATAACAAGGAGTGACAACATGAAAACAATCCAAGGCCCAGCTTTGTTTTTAGCGCAATTTGTATCAGACCAAGCCCCTTTTAATAACCTAGAAAACATTGCGACTTGGGCAAGTGGTATTGGTTATAAGGGTTTACAAATACCCACTTGGGATAAACGCTTATTTGACCTTGAAAGAGCTGCAAATGATCTTGCTTACTGCCAACAAATACAAGATTTATTAGCTGGGCTTGATCTTCAAATAACTGAATTATCGACCCATGTTCAAGGTCAATTGGTTGCTGTACATCCAGCTTATGATGAAATTTTTGATAGCTTTGCACCGACCGAGTTTCATGGCGATCCGGTTGCTCGTCAAAAATGGGCTGTGGAGCAATTAATGCTTGCTGCAAAAGCCTCTAAAAACTTGGGATTAACTGCTCATGCCACTTTTTCAGGATCATTGTTATGGCCTTATATATACCCCTGGCCTCAACGCCCAGAAGGGTTAATTGAAACTGGCTTTAAAGCACTAGGAGAACGCTGGTTACCTATTTTAGATGCGTTTGATCAAGCTGGTGTTGACCTTTGTTACGAAATACACCCAGGTGAAGATCTACATGACGGTATCAGTTTTGAGATGTTCTTAGATGTTGTTGATCAACATCCTCGCGCTAGTATTTTGTATGACCCAAGCCATTTTGTACTGCAACAACTTGATTACCTTTCCTTTATTGATAAATACCACGAACGAATTCGTATGTTCCATGTAAAAGATGCTGAGTTTAACCCTACAGCACAACAGGGAGTTTACGGTGGTTTCCAAAGTTGGGTTGAACGTGCTGGACGTTTTCGCTCTTTAGGAGATGGGCAAGTTGATTTCTCAGCCATTTTTTCAAAGTTAGCACAATATAATTTCTCAGGGTGGGCAGTTGTTGAATGGGAGTGTTGCTTAAAACATCCAGAGGTAGGTGCACAGCAAGGCGTTGAGTTTGTGAAAAGTAAAATGATCACTGTTACCGATAAAGCTTTTGATGACTTTGCAGGTAGTGAGCCTGATACAGAAATGAATTCACGCATTCTTGGTTTAACGCAATAAAGAAGAGGTCAACATGAAACGCTTAAAATTAGGTATGGTCGGTGGCGGCACAGGTGCATTTATTGGTGCAGTGCATCGTATTGCAGCAAGAATAGATGATCGCTTTGAGTTAGTTGCTGGTGCATTAAGTTCAAATCCAGAAACGGCCAAACAATCAGCCAAAGAATTAAATATTAAAGAAGACAGAGCTTACACGTCATACACACAGATGGTCGAGCAAGAAAGCCAAAGAGAAGATGGTATTAATGCAGTCGCCATCGTGACTCCCAATTTTTTGCACTACCCTATCGCAAAAAGTTTTTTAGCCGCAGGCATAAATGTCATTTGTGATAAACCAATGACCTGCACATTAGAAGAAGCACTGAGTTTACAGGAAATTGCACAACAAAGTGGCTGCATATTTGTATTAACTCATAACTACAGTGCTTACCCATTGGTGCGTCAAGCTAAACAGTTAGTGAATGATGGAGCGCTTGGTCCGTTACGCTTAGTACAGGTTGAATACGTCCAAGACTGGTTATCAACAGCGACTGAATTAGAAGGAAATAAACAAGCAGAATGGAGAAGCGACCCTAAACGTAATGGCCCTGGTGGTTGTTTAGGCGATATTGCTACCCATGCTTTTAATTTAGCCTCCTTTATTAGTGGTTTAAAACTGAATCAAGTAAGCGCGGATTTAAATACCTTTGTTGAGGGTAGAAAACTAGACGATAACGTCAATGCAATGCTGCGTTTTGAAAAAAATGTAAAAGGTATGTTGTGGTCTTCACAGGTTGCACCGGGTAATGAAAATGGACTCAGAATTCGTATTTATGGTGAAAAAGCCGGTATTGAATGGGCACAGGAAAATCCAAACCAATTGTTATTTAGCCCACTTGGCGGTGCTAAACAAATAATTACCAGAGCAGGAGCCGCCTATACTGGTGCTCCTCATTTAGTACGTACGCCAGGTGGCCATCCAGAAGGTTATCTTGAGGGTTTTGCTAATATTTATTATGAAGCTGCAGACCTCATTCTCGCTCAGCTTGCTGGTGAAAATACCATGCAATTACAACAAGCGAGTTTACTGCCTGGTACTCAAGAAGGTGTTGAAGGTTTGCGTTTCATTGAAGCGGTTATTGCATCTTCTGAACAAGATGGCAAATGGATTGCAATGGAGCCAGTACATGAATAAAACGCTGAATGAACCCATCTTACGCCTAGAAAATATCCGTAAGTCATTTTCGGGAGTACAAGTTTTACATGGTATAGACGTGACAATTAATAGTGGCGAAGTATTGGGTATTCTTGGTGAAAATGGTGCGGGTAAATCAACGTTACTTAAAGTGATTAGTGGTTTACATCAAGCTACATCGGGTAGCGTGTACCTTGATCAAAAACAGATACATATTAAAAATCCTGCTGTTGCTAAAAAATATGGAATCGCGATGATCCCACAAGAATTTAACCTTGTTTCCACTCTCAATGTTTTTGAGAATGTATTTCTTGGACAAGAACTGAAACAAGGCCGTTTTCTTGATAAAAACAAAATGCGCGAACGTACGCAAGCATTACTTAATCAACTTGAAACCCATTTAGATACCGACGCTTTAATTGAGACATTAAGTGTTGCTGAGAAGCAAATGGTTGAAATAGCTAAAGCCTTGGTACACGACGTGCGTATTTTGATCATGGATGAACCAACCACTGTATTAACCAACCAAGAGGTGGCGGTATTATTTAGGCTAATTGACAAGCTTAAAGCACAAGGTGTCACCATTGTATTTATTTCTCATAAGCTAAAAGAAGTGAAATTGTTGTGCGACCGATTAATGATTTTACGAGATGGGCATTTAGTTTCAATTGAGCCGGTAGCAGGCCTAAATGAGCAAGAAATGGCCTCTAAAATGGTTGGGCGAGAGCTTAATCAAATTTTTCCTGAGCATTCACAAGCCAGCACCGAAATAGCGTTGCAAGTTGAACAACTTAGTATTAACAACCTGCTTCATAATATTGAATTTAAAGTACATCGTGGTGAAATTTTAGGTTTTGCAGGTTTGATTGGAAGTGGTCGAACTGAAATGGCGGAAGCGATTATGGGCTTGCGTAAAAAAAATAGTGGTAAGGTAAAAATATTTAACCAAGATGTCACCATTCATGCCGCTAAAGACGCTGTAAAACATGGACTTGCTTACCTCAGTGAAGATAGACAAGGCAGTGGTTTAATTATGAATTTTAACCTGCCAGAAAATATTAGTTTGATTTCTTTGAAAAAATATATCAAAGGATTTATTCAACATAAAAAAACCACAGAGTCTGCCGCTCGATATAGTGAGCAGTTTGCCATTAAGGCCCCTTCTTTAGATAGCGAATTACAATATCTAAGCGGTGGCAATCAGCAAAAAGTTTACCTCGCAAAATGGATGGATACAGATCCTGAAATTTTGATTTTAGATGAGCCCACTCGTGGGGTAGACATTAATACCAAAAAAGACATTTATCATTTTATCCACTCCTTAACCGAACAAGGCAAAGCCGTGATTATCATTTCATCTGAGATGGAGGAGTTGATCGGACTGTCACATCGTATTTTAGTCATTCGAGAAGGAAAAATTGCCGGAGAGTTAGTAGGCAAAGAGATTGAAGAGCAAAAAATAATGTTTTTAGCCGCGGGCGTTAATGACAAAACACCTCGAATGGAACCAATATTATGAGCGAAAAAACTGAATTAGGAAAAATAAAATGACCAATAAAATTGTAAGTGAAACAGCAATACAACCCTCTGCTTTATCTAGGTGGATAAAGTCAATTAGTTTAACCAGTATGGCTCCTCTAATTGCACTGATTGTTTTATTGATTCTCAGCGCCATGGTGAGTGATCATTTTTTAATTCCGCGGAACTTAACCAATGTGTTAAGACAAGTATCCTATACAGGCATCATTGCGTTGGGTATGACCTTTTTGATCATTGCCGGAGGAATTGACCTCTCTGTTGGCTCAATGTTGGCATTAGTTGGGGTGCTAGTGATTATGATCCTAAACCATCTTGGCGATGGATGGATGGCAGTGATGATTGCAATTAGTGCTGCAATGGCATTAGGTGCATTTTTTGGTGCAATTAATGGTTGGTTAACTACAAAAGGAAAAATAACCGCCTTTGTAGCCACGTTAGCAACCATGTCTATTTTCCGTTCTTTTACATTATACATCAGTGATGCCGGAGAAATGGTATCGCGAAACAATCTCTATTCAGACGTTGGAACAGGATATTTTCTTGGTTTACCCGTGCCAGTATGGGTATTTCTCATTCTAGCGATTATTGGCCATATATTACTTCGTCATACTGCCTATGGACGACACCTTTGTGCCGTCGGTTCTAATCCAAAAGTGGCCAGTTATTCTGCTATTAATGTATCAAAAGTCTATTTTTTAAGTTTTATTATTTTAGGTTTTACCGTTGGTATATCTGCAGTGATGTTGTCATCTCGCCTCAACTCTATCAGCCCCGGTGATGCGGGCCTATTTTACGAGTTAGACGCGATTGCTGCGGTCGTTATCGGTGGTACAGCACTATCCGGCGGAAAAGGCACTATTTGGGGTACGGTTATCGGCGCGATTATTTTAGGGATAATCAATAACATGCTTAACCTTTCGGGTGTTTCCCCCTACTTACAAGGTGCGGTAAAAGGCTTTGTGATCTTAATAGCCGTTTTAATGCAATACAAACGAGCACAATAAATTTACATATTTATACAACATTATAAAACACTGTTTTTTATAGTTCGCTTTTAAGAAATTTTTTTTAAAAGCAATTAAAAAAGCAACATACTACAAACCAAGGAGAGCTAACAATGAACTTATTTAAAAAAATGGGCAAATTAGCATTAGGTGCCATTCTATTAACCACTTTTGCCAGTCAATCAGCAATTGCAGCTAAATATAAGGTAGGTGTTTCTGTTCCATCAGCAGACCATGGATGGACGGCTGGACTACTATGGTGGGCGAATAAAGCGGTTGCAGATTTTAAAAAGTCAGATGATGATGTCGAATTCTATGTCGTTGCGGCAAGCTCTGGTTCAAAACAAGTGGGTGATGTTGAAGATTTAATGATCCGCGGCATTGATGCTTTAGTTATATTGCCGCATAACCCTGCAACATTACAAACAGTCATTAATGAAGCTTATGACAGTGATATCTATACTGTTGTAGTTGACCGAGAACTAGAAACACCGAGCCAAAATGTATTTATTGCAGGTGATAATGCAGGCCTAGGCACAGTGAGTGGTAAATGGTTAGCTAAAGAGTTAAAAGAAAAAGGTAACATTGTGGTGATTGAAGGTATGCCTATTCCGATTAATAAGCAACGTGTAGATGCATTCGATGTAGAAATTGCTAAGCATAAAGGTATTAAAATACTTGATAGCCAAACAGCTGATTGGTCAACTCAAAAAGCATTAGCAGTAATGGAAAATTTTCTACAAAAACATCCTAAAATTGATGCAGTATGGTGTCAAGATGACGATATGTTGAAAGGTGTTTTACAAGCAATCAAAGAATCTGGTCGTACTGATATCAAAACAGTATTAGGTGGTGCTGGTTCAAAAGATATCTACAAAATGATTAAAGACAATAACCCTGTTGTTCGTGCATCAGTTACTTACCCTCCAAGCATGGTTGCTTCAGGTATTGCATTAGCGGTAGCTGGTTTGAAAAATGAGAAAATAGGAAAAATGTATCATACATCTCCATCTCGAGTGATTCTTGCGGCTGAGCTCGTTGATAAACATAACGTAGATGCATTTTATACGCCAGAGTCAGCTTATTAATTTACCCGCTCTAAAAGTAAAATATAGCGAGCTTAAGTAAAGATTATTTACTCGTACTATGATGCCCTCTTCTATTCAACTTGAATTTAAGGGGGCATTTTTGTATTCAAAAATGCAAATATATAATCCCCTGATATATGCGCTATCAAGATAACTAGGTTTTAGTATAAATAGATTTTGGTTAAGCCAACTTGTATATCGTTAAGCCAATTTGTATATCGCTAATCCAGTGCAAGAAAAGGTCTAAAAGATCAGCAATAGAAAACATGCATGACGTAATAAAAATAGCCCCTGCTATGTTAAAATTTCTGCTGTATCTAATAAATGGACTTGGCTTCATGAAACAAAAAATTACGGGTTATCATAAAGATCACGAAGAGCATTGGGTTGCACAGTTAGTCTGTGGTCACTTTCAACATGTTAGGCATAATCCTCCCTGGACGGTTCGATTATGGGTAACCACCAAACAAGGCCGAAATTCGATGATCGGGCACCAATTAAATTGTGTCAAATGTGACAACTGCGCTGAAAAAGATCAGCGTGAATAAATGCATTCACTAAAACAGAGTGATTATCTTACTTCCTCAGTTATTTCACCACTACAGAAGCTTTTAATGATGGATTTTTGATCACTAAAAGAATGCCGCTCAAAATCATCATACTGGATATAACAAACACCAATGACACGGATTCACCAAGGAAGACAAAGCCTGCAATGGCAGCTAATACAGGCACTAATAATTGTACGACGGCTGCAACGTTATGACGTAATGACGTTAATGCTTGGTACCACAACAAATACCCTAGCGCAGAGGCAAATACGCCAGATAAGACAGCATATAGCACTCCCTCTATTGTTAACTGGGTAGTCTCAATATTAATAAATGCAAAAATGAATAGGAATGGCAAAGTACGGAAAAAATTAAAAATGGTATCAGCACTTGGGTCAGTACTTTTTTTACCTGCTAAAGTATAAAAAGCCCAGCTTATACCAGACATACACATCAATATAAATGCAATTAAAGAAGGGCTGGACATTTGTGGTGCTAATAAATAAATAAAACCAGCAACGGCTAGAATTAAACCTAATAACTCGGCACGACTTAATAGGTGCCCTTTAAATAAACGTGTTACCAACATGGTGACTTGCACAGTAGCGAATAATACTAAGGCCCCCGTTGCGGTATCTAACTGAATATAGGCGTATGAAAATGTTAGTGCATAAATAAACAACCAAATTGCATTAATCCAACTACCTGTACTTTTTTTGTTAATAACGCCCTGCTTTGCGACTTTTTTTAAATCAATAAAAAAATGCTTAACAGCGAGGAAAATAGCTAAGAAAATGCAACCAGAAAACAATCGGATCACAGTAAAGCTACCTGCATCGATTTGGTTATCACCGAGAGCTAATCGACAAAAAACGGAATTAGCAGCAAAAGCTAATAATGCTAACGCGGTTAAAACAAAAGTATTATTAAACATAACAGGCTTATTCCCATGAAATATAAAAATAAAGCCTGCGTAAAACAGGCTTTAAGAGTAATATTTTTTTGTAATCGATTTGCATTAACCGATACTATTTTATTGATTAACTAAGTTAATTTAATGATGGCTAAAATACGCCGTTTAATAAAATAAAAAGATCAGCTTTAAGCGACGATAAGTGCACTCACTAAACCAATCAAACCACCAAATACACCGCCCCATACAACTAACCAACCCAAGTGTTTTTTGATCATTGCTTGAATGATCTCTTTCACTAATTGTGGCGTCAGTTCATTCAAACGCTGCTCTATTATTTTTTCTATTTTAGCTAAAATATCTTGCATCATATCTGGTTGTTCAATTTCAGTTTTTAATAGTTCGATAAATTTTTCATCATTAGTTAAATCGATTATTGATGTTTTCATATGTTTGATAAAAGGTTCTCTTAATGGTTTCAATGCCTCTTCACCACCAAACATATCTAACATAGCACCAAATGAGGAGTCCATAATCACTTTTATTAAACCATCATAGGTTGGGTTTAAGTCCACTTTTTCGATCACGGGTTGTAGATTTAATTGTGCAGGCGAAAAACTACCAGCAGATAAAAAACGATCCACATTTTCTGCAGTAAAGAATTGCGTCATCATTAAATTTCTAATCCCTGACTTAAATTCTTCAAAGTGAGCGGGCACAACACCTGAACCATATAAGAATGGGACTTTTTCAAACAACATAAATATAGCAAGCCAGTTGGTTAAGGCTCCCGATAGCGCAAACAAACCCACCATAATTAATATAGCTGCAATTTCAGTTTCACCCAGTACAAACCCAAAACCTAAGATTAATGCTGCAATTAGGTTAGTGGCTAAACTCTTGTTCATCTCTGTTCCTTGTTTTAGTTATTGTTTTAGTTATTGTTTTGGTTATTGTTTTGGTTATTTTCATGACTGTTAATTTTAAAATTTTGTGTTTTTTAATCGGGCAATTAAATAGACTAAAGACTAATCTAAAACGGCACTTTTTACTTGAATCTAAGAGCCCATAAAATTAATTATCCATTTTTTATCGAAAAAAAATCCAGTTATAAATAACTGGATTTTATTATCATTACACATAATCACTGTAATTATTTTGAGATTTCTTCACGTAACTTTAAGCTACGAAGTGCTTTATCTAACACACCGTTAACAAATTTGTATGACTCATCGGTTGCAAAATCTTTTGCTAATTCGATCGCTTCATTTAGCACTACTTTAGGCGGCACATCAGTACGGTAAGTTAACTCAAACATCGCTAAACGTAATACGGCAATATCAACCATATCAACATCGTCAATTTTACGAGATAGGTACGGAGAAAGTTTTTCATCTAATGATTCAACTCTCTGTACAACACCCATCAACAATTCTTTAAAGTAAGGAACGTCAGCTTTTGACATATCTTGGTCAACAGAGAATTGTTCAATAATTTGTGACACACCTGTTTGCGTGATTTGCCATTGATAAATAGCTTGCACAGCAAACTGACGAGCACGACGACGTTCAGCAGGTTTCATTTTCATTATCCTAATTCCGCCATCACATTAACCATTTCTAATGCGCTTAAAGCAGCTTCGCTACCTTTGTTACCCATTTTAGTTCCAGCACGCTCAATTGCTTGATCAATTGAGTCTGTTGATAAAACGCCAAATGCAACAGGAATATCGTTATCTAACGATACAGTTGCTAGGCCTTTATTACATTCGTTAACCACTAATTCAAAGTGCGGTGTACCACCACGGATAACACAACCCAATGCAACAATAGCATCAAACTTTTTAGATGTAGCAGCACGTTTAGCTACTAATGGCAGCTCAACAGCACCCGGTACTCGAATCACTGTGATGTTCTCATCAGCAACTTGACCTGTACGTTTAAGGGTATCAACTGCGCCAGCAAGTAACTGCTCATTAATAAAGCTGTTAAAGCGAGAGATTACGATTGCGATTTTAGCTTGTGGAGCGGCTAAGCCACCTTCAATTATTTTCATTTTCTACCCTTATTACAAAATTTTTGTGCATTCTAACACAGTTTATTTCTATACTGACACTGTTTATTCGGTGATGTATTCAACCACTTCTAGTCCAAATCCAGATAATGCATGGTACTTTTTCTGCGAACTAAACAAAGCCATTTTTTGCACGCCTAAATCACGTAGAATTTGCGAGCCAACACCGACGCGACGACTTGCACCTTGTGCTTTAGCGGCAATACGTTCACCGGCATCTTCTTGCTGAATATTTTTAATTTGCTCGATCAATGATTCTGCCGTTTCTTGGTGTCCTAACATCACTAACACTCCACCATCTTTGGCTAAACGCGCCAAAGCACTATGCATTGGCCAAGTGCGAGGACTTAAACGATCAGAAAAGAAGTTATCAGCAAATGTATTTTGTAAATGAACACGCACATTAGTAATGGCATCGCTTTTTACTTCACCATTAACTAGCGCAAAATGTACTTGTTTGTCGATAGTATCTTGATAAGCGACCAAATCAAATTCACCAAATTCAGTCGGTAATTTACATTCGCTAACACGTTCAATGGTCGTTTCATTGTTGTTACGGTATTCAATTAAATCAGCAACTGTGCCAAGCTTAATATTATGTTGCTTAGCAAAAACTTCCAAGTCAGCACGACGCGCCATGCTGCCATCTTCATTTAAGATTTCAACAATCACGCCAGCAGGTTCACGCCCCGCAAGACGAGCTAAATCACAACCAGCTTCAGTATGTCCGGCACGAGTTAACACACCACCTTCTTGTGCTTTAAGCGGGAATATATGGCCAGGCATCACGATATCTGTCGGTTTTGCATCTTTACCAATAGCTGCTAATACAGTCACTGCGCGGTCTGCAGCAGAAATACCCGTTGTCACGCCTTCCGCAGCTTCAATAGAAACCGTAAAGTTAGTTGAAAATGCAGCCGTATTATCTTCTACCATTAATGGTAACTTTAATTTTTCACAACGAGCTTCTGTCAGTGTTAAACAAATCAAACCACGACCATATTTTGCCATGAAGTTAATTGCTTCAGGCGTTACTAGGTCCGCAGCCATGATCAAATCACCTTCATTTTCACGGTCTTCGTCATCCATTAGGATAACCATTTTGCCTAAGCGAATATCTTCGATGATTTCTGCAGTTGTATTTAACTTCATTTTTGTTCCTTAAACCTTATGAATTAACCCATGAACCCGCTTTTTGCTAGCAGTTCCATTGTCGACTGTTGTTTTTTATTTGTGTCAGCAGCATGCTCGCCTAATACTAAACGTTCTAGATAACGTGCAATCACATCCACTTCTAAATTAACACGACTGCCAACAGCATAATGTTGCATCGTGGTTTGACTGATAGTATGAGGGATGATGGTTAATTTAAAACTAGCGCCATCGACATCATTTATTGTAAGACTGATCCCATCAACGGTAATCGAGCCTTTTTTAGCAATATATTTAGCCAAATCATCGGGTGCTTTGATCCAATATTCAACTGCATTGCCTAATGGAGAAATAGACGTTATTTCCCCAACCCCATCAACATGACCACTCACAATATGACCACCAAAACGGTCATTCATTTGCATGGCTTTTTCGAGGTTGACCACAAATCCGGGTTGAATATTTGCAAAGCCACTTAATCGAATAGTTTCATGCGAGACATCCGCATCAAATGAGCTTTCACCTAAACGTGTTACGGTTAAGCAAACACCATTATTGGAAATACTATCACCGAGTTTGACGTCGTTCATATCTAACTCGCCAGCATGCACGCTGATAGTCATATCTTTTTCATTATTTTTAATTGCAGTGATTTTGCCCACTGCTGCAATAATGCCTGTAAACATATTATTCTCGATGGTTAATCAGACGAATATCATCACCTATCTGAATCACAGAGTGTAATTTAAGGGTAATAATTTCGTTCATCGTGGAAAAGTTAGGTAAGTTTACTAAGTTTCTGCTTTGATCGCCCATTAATTTTGTCGCTTGATAGAGAATAAATTCATCAACCAGCTCTTTTTTGAACAATTCGCCAGCTAAAGTTGCACCAGCTTCCACCCATAGGTCATTAATTTCATATTCGTTTAACAAAATCATTAACGCATTAAGGTCGATACGTTGATGATTGTCTGCGCTGCAAATAACTTGCTCGACTTCCGCCACACAATTTTTGAATGCACTGCTATCTCGAGTTTGTAACGACACTAATAAAACTTTACCGGGTAAGTTAAATAATTTTTCTTGTAATGTACATTGGTTATTAGAATCTAAAATAATGCGTATCGGTTGGCGCAGATTAGCTTCACTCATTAATTTGCTATTAAAAGCAGGACTGGCTAAAAGCTCTTGATAACGCACATTCAAACTAGGATCATCGGCTAACACAGTATTTATACCTGTTAAAATAGCGCTTTGCTGCGCACGATAATATTGCACATCTGCTCTTGCATCTGGGCCTGTTATCCATTGGCTAAGTCCATTTTTCAATGCTGTTTTACCGTCTAGACTTGACGCCATTTTTACAGTTATTCTTGGACGTTTATATTTCATTCGAGTAATAAAGCCTAAATTTAACTGCTCAGCCTCTTTGGTTAACAACCCCACATCGACTTTAATCCCCGCTTCTTGTAATAAGGCAATACCACGCCCAGCAACTTTAGGGTTAGGATCAACCATTGCAACTACAACACGTTTAACACCCGCTTTAACTAATGCTAAAGCGCATGGAGGCGTTCGTCCAAAATGCGAGCAAGGCTCTAGGGTGACATAACACGTAGCACCAATAGATTGTTGTTTGGCAATTGCTAACGCATTTACTTCAGCGTGACCAGACCCCGCTTTGTGATGCAATCCCTCACCAACGATCTTGTTCTCTTTAACAATCACACACCCTACATTTGGGTTAGGAGAAGTAGTGAATCTGCCACGTTCAGCAAGTGCGATGGCACGTTTCATGTATTTTTCATCAAGCTCGGTAAATAGCATTTTATTAGTACTTTTATTGATTTTAATAATTAATTCATTCATTCATCGGAACAATTAACGTGCTGTATTTTCAACAAGCAGTCAATAATCTTAAGCTTTATTGGCAATATTTATGCTTTATTTAATGCTTTCATTTATTGGTATCTAATCTAGCAATTTCTTCACCAAACTCTTTAACGTCTTCAAAAGCACGATAGACCGAAGCAAAACGAATGTAAGCAACTTTATCCAAGCTTTTAAGTAAATCCATCACTAGTTCGCCGACCATTTTGGAAGGTATTTCACGCTCACCTGTTGCGCGCAATGTTGATTTTAATTTATTCACTGCACTTTCTACCGCTTCAATACTAACCGGACGTTTTTCTAGTGCGATATTTATACCCACAAGCAGTTTTTCTTCATTAAATGGTTCACGACTGCCATCTGATTTAATCAAACGCGGCATGATAAGTTCCGCTAATTCAAAAGTAGTGAATCTTTCATTACACTCATTACATAAACGACGACGACGAACTTGAGAGCCTTCAGAAACAAGACGTGAATCAATAACTTTTGTATCTTGGGCATTACAAAAAGGACAAAACATAGTGTTTTTCTCTGTTCAATAAACGACGAAATGATAATTTAACATATTTCGATCCCTATAATGATGAGTGCATTAAGCAAGCGCTCACATTAAGGCTTAAAATAGGCGCTTAAGTTAACATATTTATACTCTACGATGGCAGTTTATAAAGTATATTTTATGTTAAAAAGTGATATCTATTTGCTCTAACAGAGGTTAACGTTATGATAGATATTCATAAATTGATCATTTAGACTGTACTTTATATAAGTTTATTCATATGAATGTTAACTATGTCTAAAATTTACATTGTTTGGTTTTAAAAAATAAGGAAGCACAATGACACAACAAAATATGATAATCGGTGGAGGATGTTTCTGGTGTGTTGAAGCAGCTTTTAATCAAGTAAAAGGTGTTACAAGTGCCATTTCAGGATATACCGGCGGTCAAAAAGAAACAGCAGATTATGAAACAGTTTGTTCAGGTACAACGGGACATGTAGAAGTGGTTAAGGTCACTTTCGATAGTGAGCAGATTAGTTACTCTCAATTATTAAACTTATTTTTTAGCGTACACGATGCAACACAGGTTAATCGTCAAGGTAATGATACCGGTACACAATATCGCTCTGCTATATTTTATTGCAATGAAGAACAACAACAAATAGCGCAGGCATTAGTTGAGCAAATTAATGAGCAACAGTTATTTGATAAAGATATCGTGACAAGCGTAGAACCTCTTGAGGTTTTTTATGCGGCAGAGGATTATCATCAAGGATATTATTTAAAAAATCCAGAACAAGGTTATTGTATGGCTGTGGTTGCGCCTAAGTTTCAAAAATTTAAAGCGCAACATGCGCAATTAATGAAAGAATCATAACTGATAAATCCAGCTTGTTATTTACAGAGTCTATTTTATAAAAAAGGGTTAAATAGTTTACTTACTATTTAACCCTTTTTTGCTTTAGCATTCTGATAAAACACTTAGTTTGAAAAGAATACTTGTTTTGAAAGAATACTGGTTAAGTGTTAATTCACATCACTAGGTGCAATAATGAAACCTTGATAACCCGTTGCTTGTAACTCACTGACCCGTTCTAGCTGTTCGTAATCTTCAACTGCTGTAATGATTACATCCACACCAGAACCGAGCGCAGTGTTAATTACTGCACGCGTTAATACAAGTCGCTGTGTCAGGTCTCCTACATCCATTTCGTTACTCATATCACATGACAGTGATTGATCTAGTTTTACATAGTTTGGTTTAATATTTTGTAAGTAAGATAGTGACGCCATCTCTCTTCCATAGTGGTCAATACCAATTTGCGCTCCCACTTCTTTAATTAAATTAGCAAAGTGAATACTCTGTTCAGGGTGATTTAAAATAGCATCCTCTTGAATTTCAAAATAAAAACGACTTTGATCAGGTTGCGCGTTCAAAAATCCTTTTAACCAACTATGAAATTGCAAATCAAGCACGCTGTCATGCGTAATATTAATGGCGACTTTCTTATTACTAGACTTCATTGTAGGGTTTTCAACAATGGCTTCAATTAATGATTTATCGAACTGACTGCCGAGCTCTAACTGCTCTATGTAAGGCATAAATTTAGCCGCACGTATCTGTTTATCATCAATAGTAATAATACTGTAAATTTCATGATGTAAAATTTTGTCGTTTGTAAATGAAACAGAAGGATGCCATTTAAATTTTAGCGATTTATTGGCAATGGCCTCTTTTAAATGAGTGTGCCATTGCGTTAATGTCATATCTTGTTTAACAACACTCTCGTACCAGTGACTCACTTTTGATTCATTTAAAGCATGTTGCAATGCATTATCTGCATTCGCTAATAATTCAGAAGCCGTTATGTCATCGGTACGAATCGCACCACCAATAGCAAATTGCTCCTCGCCATCATAATTTGCATTCTGCATGGCTTCACTAATTAAGCGAGATACTTTTTGCAAATAGACGTTTAGTTGCGGTTGGGATGCTTTAGTGACTAGAAATACAAACTCACGATTGGAGATACGAGCGATAAAGCTTGGGCATACCGCAGGTAAAGTCTGTTGCATTTCTTTAGCTAAAATTTGGATCGTATTATCTCTAACTTGATACCCAAATTGATCATAAATCGTCTCTAACCAATCTAGCCTTGCGATTAATAAACCGCCATAACCGGGATCTTTAATCCAACTTGCAAGTTGTGAATTAAGATATAAACGATTGGGTAATTGCGAAACAGTATCGGTTAATTTTCCTTTTTTTAAGGTAACTACTTCTTTATCTAACTGTGAAAAGACTGCTTGTAATTGACCAGACATACTATTGATCGCTAGTACAACTTCTTTCAGCTCTGTTGTTTCGGGGATTGCTAAATTAGGCTGAAATTCTCGTTTTGCAATCAGTTTAGCTTGATCCGCGACACGATGTAATGGTGCAAGAATACGTTTTAAACGAAGATTTAAAATAATTAAAGAGACAAAAAAGATAACTGCTAATGCAATTAATGTATCGCACATTACTTTCCATAATTGGCTGTAACCAATCGCTGGATTTGCTTCTAAATTTAATGTTGCCAGTTGGATCCAGCCATTAGTAATAACACTCTCAGTACTTTGTGACTCAAATAAATTTAGGTCTAAAAACCACTGTGGCACGCCCGCTACTTTAATTGGATTTTCCCATACTTGAGTTTTATTTGTTTCTAACCAAGTCAGGCTAACTTTTTTATAAAATCCACCTTCAAAAATAACATTAATCACAGTTTCAGCTGAGGCTACATCTCCTGTTTCAAGGTGTGGTTTTAACATTAATGTAAGCGCATTAGTTGTATTATTTAAGTCCGACGCTATCTGACTATCCATAAATGTTTTTGTTTGGGTAAACTGAAAATACGCCAAACTCGTTGCTACTAGTAAAAACAGTCCTAGTAATAATGAGTTGATCTGATTAAACAGTGTCATAAATAAGTTACTCCATTGATGTAACAGGTTGCTTTAATTGATTAAGTCCCATGCGATGATTTAAATCATTCCATCGTTTGAGTCTACTGGGTTTCCCTGCCACACGGCCTTGTCTTTTTTCATTGTTTAACCATAACTGTTTACCGTTAAAGCTATACACAGGGATTAAATCTTGACGCTCACTTGCTTTTTTTATACGCCCATCGATGTTATCTAAAATTAATGGTTCCGCAGTTGGATGTTTATAATAAGCCACAACCATATGGTATTGGTTAAGCGTTAAGGATTTAACCATGACGATACGTAATTTATCGTCTGCAACTCCTACAGCCAATAAACTAAAATACTTTGCTAACGCAAAATCTTCACAGTCCCCCGCATTGGCACCTATAAACTCTACGGGTGTTGCCCAATAATTACTTTCACCCCACAGTTTTTGATCCGTTGTAAACTGTAGTTGATTAAAAAAACGGTTAGTACTAATTAATTTTTGTTGTTCATCTTTATATTGCTTATTAAGAACTTTTAACCATGCGGAACCACGCTTTGCCGCACGTTCTCCATAGTTCTTTTGCAATACAGAGATCAACTTTTTGGTATCTATATTTATCGGAATGCTTGCATATAGGTAAACACTACTCATATATACAAACAAACCAATAAAGAATATTTTTTTTAATAAACCATATTTACTATGCATTTAGTTCATAATTATTGCTCACGATGATCAACGGTATAAATAGTCCATTTCATATCTACAATATCTGCTGCACCATCTATCTCAGCAACAATACGTCTATTTTGAGCATTCACATATTCATCATTACCTTCAAACAGAAGTTGCTCAAATCCTAAACCAACCGTGCTGATTCTATTTTTATCAACGCCATATTGATTAACTAATATGTTTTTAACTGCGTCAGCACGCTTTAAAGAGAGTTGTTTATTATGTTGCGCACTACCTACAATACTGGTGTGCCCTTCAATCATCACAGTAATCGAAGAATACTCTTTCATTAAATCTGCTAATGTTTTGATTTCTGCATAATATTTACCATCAACAAATGCAGAGTCATTATCAAAATTTACCAACAGTTTCACACGTACTTTTTCAAGGTTATCTGTACTGCAACCGTCATTATTCACTTCTGCACCGAGTGCTGTAGCAGGGCATTTATCACGAGCAGATATAATGCCATCCCCTTCTAGGTCCGATAAATCATAAGCTTGTACAGTAGGTTCCGGTGTCATTTCAATAATATTAGATGAACAGCCACTCACTAATATAGCGGCAGCAAATAGACTAATTATTTTCATTGTATACACCTCCTTCAAATTGTTCTTCACCTTGCCAAGTTGCAGGACGAGTCACTCGCAACGAGTCTAATAATTCCCCCATTGAATGCAATACACGATATTGAGCTATTATTTCGGAAAACTCGGCGTCTAAAAAGTCACGTCTCGCTTGATATAGTTCATTTTCGGTATCTAATAAGTCTAATAAACTACGTTGGCCTATTTTAAACTGTTCTTTATAATCAGCCTGTGTATCTTTAGAAGCAATAACATGCAATTTAATATATTTCTTTTGTAAATTTAATTGCTCAAATGCATCCCAAGATAAAATAAAGCCTTCTTTTACTTCACGATGTGCGGTCATATTTAACGCTTTAGCTTCATTAATTCGATAAGCCGTTTCTTTTGCATAAGCGAGGTCTTTACCGCCTGAAAACAAATTATATTTAAAACGAAGCATCGCCGTGACATCATTATTATTACCACCAACATCTCCACTAGTGTAATTACCATCAACACCATCAACGTTATCATTAAAATTAGCATCAATTTCAAATGTGACTTCAGGGTAATAGGTTGATTTAGCACTATCGTATTGTGCATGTGCAGATTGTATATCGTTGCTTGCAGCCCATACTGAAGGGTGATTTTTAAACGCTATTTCGAGGCCTTCATCGCGAGTAGCGGGTAACATGCTGCGATCTGGAAAAGGAATAACAAGATTTTCTGGAGTTTGATCAATGAGACGATAAAACTTAGTTTTGCTGTCTAAATAATTGTTTTTAGCAGCAATCAAATTTGATTGTGCCTTCGCTAAACGCCCATTAATCTGAGATAAATCCGCCTTACTACTAAAACCAGATTCAGTACGTTCTTTAATTTGGTCATAAATTTCAACGTGCGACTGTAAGTTTTTTTCTGATAAAGAAACCAATTCTTCAGACTCAATAAGCTCCAAATAGACTTTAGTTATCTCTAATGCAATATCTTCAGCAATTGAATGTAAACGCCATTGTTCTGCACTCGTTGCATAACTTGTGCGATCCACTTCACTACTGGTACGAAAACCGGTAAATAAGTTTTGTTTTAAACTTAAGCCCAATTCACGTCTTGTTAAGTTCTCAGGATCATCATTTGTGTCATTTCTGGTGCTTGGACTATCGGTATACTCATAACCAATTCCACCAGTTACGTCTAAAGTCGGTAAATAACCAGCTTCTGCTTGATCCACTTGTTTCTCTGCTGCTTTAAATCGAGTGAAGGCAGCTCTAATTTCAGGATGAGTATCTAAAGTATGAGCAACTGCTTGCTCTAATGATTGACTTTGCACCGACAAAGGTAACAATGCCAAAGAACTAAAAGCGATTAATACTGCTTTATTTGCTATTCCACGTTTTAATGGTTTCATTCTCTCTCCATGAGCGTTTTTAATATTCACGTAACGCCATCTCTTTTGCTCGTAATAATGGGTTTAACATATATTCAAGTACAGTGCGTTTGCTTACCATTACGTCGACGCTTGTTAGCATTCCGGGAATAATCGGCATATCGTTCTTATCTTTACGGTTCATACTTGATTCATTGGTTCTGATTCTAACAATATAAAAACTATTACCTTCTTCATCTTGTGTAGTATCTGCACTGATATGCTCAACAACACCTTCAAGACCACCGTATCGGGTAAAATCATAGGCTGTAATTTTAACGCGTGCAGGTAACCCCACATGAATAAATGCAATATCTTTAGGAATTATTTTAGCTTCTACTAGTAACTTATCTTCTGTTGGTACTATTTCTAATAGTACTTGGCCAGGTTTAACTACACCACCTAGTGTATTGATATGCAAGGTTTTTACTGTACCAACAACGGGAGAAGTGATCAGAGCCTTAGTTACTTTATCTTTTACACCTACTTGTGCTTCTGTGATCCTAGAAAGTACTCCCTGTTTTTCATTTAATTGAGCTCGAGCATCTGTACGAAATGCAAACACTAGTTCACGTCTTTTTAAGATAGACTCTTCTAAGGCAGATTGTTGCCTTGGTATTTGTGCTCGTAATGAATTAATTTCGCCATTTAAATCATTAACGGTTCGTTGTAATTTTAAGTACTCTACCTCAGGCACAATATTTTTTTCAGCTAAAGGGCGAGTTAAACGCATTTCTCTGTTTGCTAACCGTAAACTACTTCTTAATGTACTGATCTTAGATTCTATTTCTTTAATTTCTTGTTGGCGTTGTTTAATTTGTTGGGCCTGGATTGCAACTTGGTTTTCTAAGCTGTTTAAACGTCCAATATATTCATCTTGCTGGCGTTCCACTAGTGTAGCGGCAGTGGTTTGCAAATCTTCAGGAAACTGTAATATTTTTTGTTCTATTTTTATTTGTAATTTCCAATCCTTTACATTGGCTATCAAGATGCTACTTAATTCCGATCTTAAACGAATAATATCAGCTCTAAGTGCGTCAACTTCTTGAGTTTGTTGTGCCATATCTGAGCGGAATCGAGTGTCATCGATACGCGCTAAAGGCTGACCTTTAGTGACTAACATTCCCTCTTTTACGTATAAATCTTGTAAAATACCGCCATCTAAACTTTGAATTATTTGTACTTGTGAAGAAGGAACAACCTTACCTTCTCCGCGAGTCACTCGATCTAATTTTGCATAATAAGCCCACACAAAAAAGCATACGAATAAAGCAGCTAAAGCCCACACAGTTAAGCGCTGTGCAGTTGGTGTTTGAGTTATCATCGCACCATAAACATCATCGGCCATTTCTAAATCATGTTTAGATATTTTCATGATTTAACTCCTCCAGTAGTACTAAGATTACCTGAAGCAAGCTTCTCTAAAATAATATCCTTTGCATCATTCGCGACTATTTTTCCATTCTCTAGTACAATAATCCGATCAACCAACTGTAATAGATGCATCTTGTGAGTGATCAGCAACAAGCTGCGATTTTTTATGGTTTGTTTCATTGAACTAATAAACTGTTTTTCAGCACGTGCATCTAAACTCGCAGTGGGTTCATCAAGCAATAAGATTTGAGGATCATTCAAAATAGCCCGCGCTAATGCGACAGCCTGACGCTGACCTCTAGATAACGTGATCCCCCCTTCACCAACTTGTAAATCTAAACCTTCAGAAGCAAAATCCGTAAATAGTGTCACACCCGATAACTGAGCAGCACGTAATAATTGATACTCAGTAACTTGTCGAGTACCAAACAGAATATTGTCTTTAATAGTGCCATGAAAAAGAATGATATCTTGAGGTAAGTAACCTATATTGCTGCGTAAATCACTCGGATGAATTTGCCCTTGGTGCAGACCATCATAGCGAATACTACCCAACACAGGTTTATAAAGGCCTAAAATTAATTTTGCTAATGTGGTTTTCCCTGACCCATTACGCCCTATAATTGCAATTTTTTCACCTGGTTTAATGTGCAAAGAAAAAGGGTATAGAGCTGTTTTTTCAGTATTTGGATAATGGAATGATACTTGCTCACATTCAATATTCCCCTGTAACTTGTTGCGACTTACTAGGTGCCCTTTATTTTCAAACTCCCCTTCTTGCTCCATAACACTATTGATTTGACGTAAAGAACTCATCGTTTGATTATAGCGAGTCATTAACGAAGCAATTTTAGCCATCGGTCCAATCGCTCTACTAGACAACATCACCGCCGCAATAATCGCCCCCATAGAGATCAGACCTTCAGATACTCGATAAACTCCTAATACCATCACAGCAACAACAGAGATTTGTATAATGAAGCTTGATACATTAGCCACTGAATTAGTTATCACTTTTACTTTTAATTGCCACTTTGAAGTATGACCAACCATTTGTTGCCAAGTATGTTGAATAATACCTTCAGCGCCATTAGCTTTTATTGACTCCATCGAAGACAAACTTTCTACTAAATGACCATGTCGTAGACCTGAAAATTTATTACTTTCTTCAATTGCTACTTTTAATTTACTTTGCACAATCAGGCTATAACTAATAATTAATACAGTCGCAATGACTGCGAAAATAGCCAAGTCGCCAGAAACTAACCAAATGATAAAGATAAAGAAAATAGAAAAAGGTAAATCAACTAATGCGGTAATGGTTGCTGAAGATAAAAAATCACGAATACTATCAAACTCACCCAGTTGACGAGCCATGCCACCCACACTTGAAGATCTTTTTTCTAGAGGGATACCAATTGCTTTAGCAAACAGTTTAGATGATATTTCTACATCGACTTTTTTACCTGCTACATCAATGAGGTAGGCTCGAATTTGCTTTAATATAAGATCAAATATATAAGCGACACCTGCTCCGATGGCTAATACCCATAACGTTTCAAAAGCAAGATTAGGCACTACTTTGTCATACACATTCATCACCAATAATGGTGACAACAATGCAAATATATTAATTAAAATAGATGCAACAATCACATCTCGATAAATTGGTGCAGATTCTCGAATGCTGCTCCATAACCAATGCTTTTTAGTATCGTGAATATGAACATCAAAGTGACGATCACCATGATATTTTTGTTTAATCAGGAAAAGATAACCTACATATTCAGCTTCTAATGCAGCAATGGTTAACAGTTCTTCACCACCCGTTTCAGGAAATGAAACACGCGCTTTATCAGCGGTGATATCAATCTCATGCAATATGCAGGCTTGTTTATTTTTGAGCATTAAAATACAAGGCAGCAACATATCAGGGATAGCAGATAAGCTCCTACGATCCATTTTTGCACTCAACCCAGCTCGACTCGCGGCTTGTGGGAGTAGCTCAGGAGTAAGATGTTGATGAGTTAACGGTAAACCTGCCGCTAATGATTCTGCTGAACAGGGCGTAGAGAAATGCTCACTTAATAGAACTAAGCAATCTAATAATGGATCATGTCCAATACGAGTTGAGCTGTTTATTTCCCACTGTCCTGACTGAGGCTTTGTTTGCTTCAATGTTGACCCTTTATTATCAATAGTCATCATAACCCTCCTTAGAGAGCATTATGACGACTATTTTCATTTGCGTAATAGAAAGAATACTAACGTTTTTATAAGTAGTTATCTATTTAAAAACATGATCTTAAAAAACGTTACCTAAATAGTTAATTAAAATACACTTAAAAACCATTTAAACAAGATAACGTTAAATAAAATATCATTTAAACATAATTAATTATACATATTCCACTTAAACAATTTCATCATCTAATAGTGAGGATGTATCTTCAACAACCGTGTCCCCAATGATTAAAGCGCCATCGTTTAACAGATTATTAATAACAATTTCTTTATCAAAATCGGATACCTTACCCACAGTATCGATCCCTTCTAATTGGGTATCTTCTAATACGATTTTCTGTGTAGGAGAGTAACCACCGTCTTGATATGTTGTAATTGTTGTATCTTTTCCGTCGAAACTAAAGTCTAAATAGTCTCCAAGGGTATTTTCTGACTCTCCCTGTAATAGATCACTTAAGTCCAATTTATCTTCATTAACATTAAAGTCTGTTATCGTATCACTGCCATATGTATCACTAGCAGTCCAAACAAACGTATCAATTCCAGCACCACCAGTTAGAAGATCATTACCTACTCCACCAATTAATATATCGTCACCTAAACCACCATCTAATTGATCTTCTCCGCCATCACCACTAAGTTGATCATCACCAGCACCACCAGTTAGCGCATCTGTATTACTGCCTCCGAATAGCAGATCATCTCCCTGATCACCATTCAAAGTATCGTTACCTGTATCACCGTAAAGCGTATCGTTACCAGCTCCACCATTCAGAGTATCATTTTGAGATTTACCGTATAATATATCTTGGCCATCATCCCCATTTAAAATATCTTCACCAGAAGCGCCATCCAACATATCATTACCGGCTCCGCCGTTTAATGTATCGTTACCAGAAACTCCGAATATTTCATCATTACCACTTCCACCGGTCAGCGTATTATTGTTCTCATCGCCTGTAATAATAGAATCTGCATCGGCAGTCAGTGACTCAACAGGCTCCATTACATCAGTATTAGTAACAGTAGCATCACTAATATCAGTGACTTCCTCAAGAACCCCAGTTTCAGCAGAATGAAGTACAGTGACATACGCCACAGCGGCATTTGAAATAGAACCATTCTCATCTTTGATTGTATAAGTAAAAGAATCTGTCCCTGTATACCCATCGTTTGGAGTATAAACAACATCACCATTAACAATTTCAAGTGAACCATATTCAGGATCACTAAGTGTGTTAATACTAATACCTTGGCCAACATCGTTCGCTAATAAATCAAGTGTAATTGGTGTATCAATAAGCGTGTTTGGACTGTCTTCTGTATTACTAAGATTGCTTTCAATCCAAACGTTATCGCCAATCCCATTGAGGCTCATGTTTAAATCAAGGACATAATCGCCACCTTGATCCCAATAAATTATCTCAACAGAATGTAAGCCTGCAGACAATGCGATCTCTGCAATCGAGTCAACAGGTGCTGTGATAAGACTATATGTAAATACATCTTCTCCATCGATGATAAGCTGGAAACCGTCATCATGATTAACTGTAAATAGATAAATACCTGCTTCTTCAACATTTAAGTTGCCTGATACAGCTATAATTCCATCAGTAGCGGTTTCTGAAGATCCACCGTCAATCGTAACAATAGAGTCAGCATCACTATTTAAGAAAGCAACAAGATTTGCAGGTATTCCACTATCATCTGCACCAACAGCAACACCTGAACTTTGATCAACATCGCCTGTAGATTTATAATCAAGCTTTGTAGAAATAAAGGAAATGTCAGCTGTAGGGTTATCAATAATGTACTGTTTTACCACATCTAAGGAAGAAGTATTTTGTTCCTCCAGTGCTTCATCATAACCCCAGTATTTACCAGAAAGACCTGTTTTTGGACTTGCATCATCAAATGCAACTGGTTGAGATGTAACCACAGAAGCATCACTAACAGACTCTTCATTAACGATCAAACTACTAGTCATTATTAAATTATTGGCTTCGTCAACACCATCAACACGTACTGTAGCTTTTGCTGTACCGGTTTTAGAACCATCACTAATGGTGTACTCAATATCAATTTCTTTAGAGTCGCCATCATTTAAGGTTACGCCTAACTCTTCACTAGGGGTAAAGACCAATTTGCCATCAACAAGTTTCCCAGTACCGACAATAAGGCCATCAACGGTGATATCTACAGCATCACCACCATCTATGACACTTTGCCCTGCTATCTCTGTGATAATGATTTCTTCATTATCATCGTCGAAATCGTTAGACAATAAATCGATAGCAATTGAACTGTTTTCATCAGTAAAAATAACACCTTCGGTAATAGTAGTATCTACTGCCGGTAAATAATTTGTCACATCAACGGCTTCACTTGCATCATTATAGTTAAGGTCAAGTACAACAGATTCGGTTGTTTCACTACCATCTGCTTGTGTTCTAGTAAATGTAATTTCATCTGTAACGGTTCTAGATAGCGTCATATTTTGTACTACATAGGTACCATTTGATCCGGAAGTTGTTAATTCAAAGCGATCCACCGGTGACTCTTTATCAAAGGTAAAGGTATAAGTATCTACAAAAGAACCACTTTGTCTGTAATGAGATTGTATTTCGCTTGTTCCATCTTCAAAATAAGCTGTGATGCTTACTTTAGTCGCATATTTACTAGACTCATCAAAATAACCACCTAAACCATCAAGCGTAAAGGTTACTTCGTTAATATTTTCACCTTCAATGTCTATAACAAGTGTCTCACCTTGGCTTAGTCCATTGTCATCCCCGTTACCAATACCACTACCTATATGCGTGTTTCCGTTCCATGCTGTTAATATAGTGGAATCATTTTCATCAGTAGTTTTTAACGAGGTTTTAATCGTTGCATTACCACTGATTGCAGTTACTGCTGTACCATCACTGTTAACCGTTCCCCAGTCATTCACACTAGCCACATAGTCTGAACTACCATCATCATCAAATGAACCTATACCAATATCAACAGAGTTGAGTTTAATTTCTTCTTCGTCAGGTACAAATTGCACTTCAGAATCAGAGTCATACTCTTCACCAGCGACCATATCAACCCAAACACCATCAACAGATACCTGCAATGTTCCATATTGAGGTAATTCATCTAGACGAATCGTTGTATCGTAAGTCATTTCAGTATCGTCAACTGCCTCTGGCGCATAATCGACACCATTAATAGTGATAACAATATCCTGCACTGTACCATTCAGATTAACAGTATGAGTCTCAGTGATTGTTTCATTCGAATCTAATGCCTGAATCTCATTGTTTGTATTATCAACTTCGTAATTCCAAGTACCATCGGGATTAATGGTTAAAAGACCTAATTGAGCATTTCCAGTTGTATTAGTAAAAGTTACTGTAGGATTGAAATTTTCACTATCAGTGGTATCAACATCACTAAATGTTAATTTACCCGATACAGTCAATTTATCGTCATTAATATCCTTATCTTCAGTAACCTCACCCAGAGCAGTATCTCCAGCACTTGTATCTACAGTAATTTCAGTTGGATCTTCAGCACCAAAAATTGTTATAGGGACATCCGTCGTTACACCGTTAATAGAAACCGTATAAATTTCAGTAATACGTTCACCTGCATCTAAATATTGTGCAGCTTCATTATTTAAAACATATTCCCATTGAAATTGACCTGGTTTACTAGCCGTTGGATTAGGTGTTAATGTGAGATCACCAATAGCTTCACTTCCACCAGTAGAGCTTATAAACGTAGAAGTTGGTTCATATGTATCTGATTCTGTATAGTCAGCATCACTAAATATAAAGGTCCCCTGAACACTTTGAAGATTTCCACCATCTTCCAAAACTCTACCTTGTGCTGAATTAGCCCCTGCAATTTGAATGATAGTAGGATCATCTTGCGGTGTTATCGTTACATTGACAGTTCCTACTTCACCTTCTTCGTTAGTATAAGTAAAGCTATCCGCCCCATTAAAGTCTGCATTCGGTGTGTATTTCACCGTGCCATCGGCA
>NZ_JALAAC010000037.1:0-41188 GCF_037546855.1 Vibrio sp. 1-Bac 57
TTGTTAGGTGTGAGTGACGTACTTTATATTTGAAGCAGCTTTTTCAATTCACAGGGGTTTATTAAACCATTTTCATCAATATCTAGAAAAAATGGAATTTGCCAGCGTTCGGTTTTCTTGCCTGACTCAGAAAACACCTTAGTACCATCATCCCCTCTATCTTCGCTCCACGGCGGAAATACTCTGAAGCCAGTTTTTCCTTTATTTTTTACTGAAGCTAAAATCCCTTTTTCAATTAAAAGAGAAACAGGAAAGATAAACATTCCATATTTGGATCTATGCTCAATCCCTTCCGAAATATTCGAATGGCTCTCTACATGTATAAATAAATAATCAAGATCATCAGATGTTAATGGTATAGGTTTAGGTTTATTACTTGTTAAATTCTCTAAAGGAGGACGTTGCCAAACAGCCAAAAAAGCACCTGGTCTATCTGAGGTAATTTTGCCTTTGCGATAAATAATACGTCGATCATTAAGATGAAAGTTTAACGCTTCATATTTAGCGCTTTCAGGGATGGTATCTAGCTCGACCTTTTGAGTGATTTGATAACCTACTGGCACAAACTCTTTAATTAATAAAAACGTTAACTCGTCGAGATAATTTTTGTTTCTCAAAAAAACACCTTTAAAAATTTAATCTTATTAAGCTGTTAAAATGAAGTGAGATCAAACATCTCACACAGTATTAAGTGGTGAGTTACAGTTGACTAAAATGTGTAGCAAAGAGAACGACACCTGTTATTTTGCGTTGAAGCAGTTTTTCAGGCATTCATACAACGCATTAATTTAATGCCACCGACATCAGTCGAAAAATCAAAACTCGAATAGAACGATTCCATTTCAGGTAAGCAATATAACTCGAAATGCTTTACCTTTTTTAACTTTTCATGGTTTTTAATAAGACTCATCATTTTATGCCCTACCCCATTGCCACGACAACTATTACTTACAATCACATCAAAGATAATTGCCTTGTAAATAAAGTCGCTAATGATACGAGTAAAGCCAATTAAGTTACTGTCATCGTCGAGTATTCCAATACAAATTTGAGAGCCTTTTACACAATCGATTGTATCTTCTAACGAGCGCTCTTTAGCCCACCAGACTTCTTTATATAATTGATGAACTTGCTTTATATGCTCATCTGAAAATTCGTAGATAATCGTCATATCTTATAGATTCCTAATGCACTATTACGATGCAAAAAATACGATGCAAAAAATTGTTTGCCAAAATTTGTGAATGAAGAAAACAGAAAGCTATATTTTGTCCTGTTCAATGGTTTATAGGCCGGCCAAGCCACTTAAATGTATGGAGATACAACTGACAAACAATGCCTTACAGTTGCATCTTTTTCACCAACTGGTGCGACATAGTGAATTGCATTTTCAGCAGAGCTTTTATTGGCTAATTTACTAATAATCCATGTTGCCAGATATTTAGAAGCTAGACAGCCACCGGCGGTAGCTATATTTTCTTTTGCGAAAAATGATTGATTTAAGACATCAACGCCAGAATCAATTACCCAAGGTTTTGTCGTTAAATCAGTGCACGCGGGAACATCGTTAAGTAACCCTAATACTGATAACAAAAGTGTTCCTGAGCATTGCCCACATATTAATTGTTTATCAGGATTTAAAAATAAGCGATTTAAAATACTAGAATCTTGTGAAATTTTACGAGTTTGTATGCCGCTACCAAATAAAACAGCATCGGCAGTATTAGCGAATTCAAGAGGTTGTTGTGCAAGGACAGTAACACCATTCATCGAGGTTACAGACTCTGATGGGCATGTGATTTGTACATTCCATCCAAACTCCTTCATACGGTTCATGATGCTTGCGGCAATAAACGAATCCAGCTCATTGAAGCCTTCAAAAGTTAAAATTGCAATATTCATTGGTAACTCCATTTGCCTAACGAGGCTGTAGAACTTCTCATTTTCAGCCCGAATTTTAATTATAAAAACACAGTATTTTATATTTACTTGAGATTAGCGAGACTGAGCCATAAAAACTACCTCTTAGCATGTATTAGCTGCATAACTAAAGATAAAAGAGTCATTACGAGTCCTCAAAGTTTATGTGTCGACTACTTTTTAGTACTGAGCCACGTTAATATTTTGGGGCTTTTTGTGGTACAGGCTTTTGGGCAAATAGTTTTTCAATTTTTTGTTCGTTCTTCAAGCAAATATCAACACCGTAATCAGTTAACCTATAGCTGAAGTATTCGTTACCATTAAAATCATTAGTATTCTCTTTTTCAATTAAGCCAACTCTTTGGAGTTTTACTATTGCAAGGTTTAATGTTGCTGGAGAAATTTTCCTTTGTATTTTATTTGGTAAATCCCAACAAGCACATCCTTCTACGTCATTATTGTAGCTTTCTAATAAAGAGCTAAGAATGATTAAGTCTGTTTCAGAAACTTCACTTAACACATTATTTACGTCAAGTTTTTGAACCTTGGCTGTAATTATTTCTTTAAAAACACCTTTGTTATTCATTTCTCTTTTTATCTGTGTAGAAGCATAAGTTAATGAGGATGTTAAGTTGTCATCGGAGCGATTAGGATCATAGTCTGTGGGAGTAATGCCAAGTAAATCACTTGGAAAATGTAACTCAATACCACGAGGCTTTATAATAAAACATCTATCTTTGCCAATAGATCCTATAAATAAACCAAGCTCAAAAAGAACATTGTCGCGGACAACATACCGCTCTTTTGCTCGCATAATTGCTAAGTCGTCAGGCGAAAATATAAATACAGAAAAATCTACTGATTTTGATTTTTGAATTAGATCATCTAAAGTGTTGCTTGATAAGTTAAATGTCCCACTTCGCCATATCGTAACTTCAGCATCAAATTCTAAGTTTTCTGCTATTGCATCAGCAATAGGTAAACTCTCAACTGAAGACCCTATAAATATTCTCGGTTTGCTCATCTGCTACAATTCTCCATGTACAGCTAACGAGGCTGTAGAATTTCTCATTCTCAGTCCGAATTTTAATTATAAAAACACAGTATTTTATATTTACTTTAGATTCAAATAGATTATTGAGTTTTCAATAAATGATTGATTAAATTGAGTTGTAAAGACGTTTATGAGGGTAATTAGACTGTATTATTGAAGCTAAAGGGCTGAGCCCTTGGCTTAATGTAAACTATTCCTTAACTTCTCAACAACATGAACAAGGCAAACCATTTGCCACTGCGCATTCACTTTCTCTTGGTCACGCAGCGTGAATTTATTCATGCATTTATTCACCGTAATGCAGTGATTCGGCTTCAAGTTTTTCATTTAGCATCATTGAGCAATGAGATTTTCTCTCAAGCACTATCACCACTAATTACAGACAAGTAAAAACGTATCAAAAGATTTTATTTATAATAATTTAATAATAATTACTGTGCTGCTGGGTGTTGATAGAGCTGAATGACTTCGTGAATACTATCTATCACTATCTGTGTTTGCTCATTGATTGTCACTGTCGATGGTAAGCAAACACATAACTCTTCTTCTAATCGTTTGTCAGTCAGAGGCGTGAAGACTAATTCTCCATCTTGCACCTGTTTTTCAATGTCGTACCACGTCATAAAACTAACACCAACGCCATTGATCACTAAATTTGCGAGTAAATGAAAAGAGTTACTTGTCGCTGCAATATCGAAACTGCTTTTTTGTCTTAAAATTTCTGAATATAAACGAGTATGAACCGATAAGTTTACATCTGGAAAGCAGAGCGGCCACTTTAAGCAATCATGGAGTTCTATCGACTGCTTGTGTTCACCTAATAATCCTGGGAGGTGAACCAAACCAATTTTACTCATATATTGACCAGCAAAATGAATCTTTTCATTTCTCGCGACATTAAACGCAATAATGAAATCCAATTCGTTATTTAACAGTAAGTCGGTCAGCGTTTGAGTATCGCCAGTTTTAAAATGGATACGAACATGACCTAACTCAGAGGATATTTTCTTATAGAGCCTAGGTAAAAAAGTATGGCTTAAGCACCCGACAGCGCCAATACGTAGCTGCAGTAGATGCTGTTTTTGCCCTTCCTCTAGACTTCTACGAAAACGGTTCTCTTCTGCAACCCATTTCTGAGCTTGTTTGTAGAGTGCCTGCCCTTGCTCCGTGAGTTCAATACCTTTAGGAAGCCGAAGTAGTAGTTTGCAACCGAAGTCTTCCTCGAGGATTTTTATTTGTCGACTGAGCGCTGATGCCGCAATATGCAATTTTTCCGCTGCTTTGCGCACAGACTTTTCATGCGCAATGACCACAAATGATCTAATTTCTTTGGTTAAAGCTGGCATAGATTCGCCTAATAAAAAATACCGTTCTAAATTTTAGCACACAGAGCGCTAAACGTTCTAGTTTCTAAAGCAGAATTACTCTCTTATAGTACAAACAGATTTAATGAATCAATCCACAAAAGAGAATATTTATGAACAATGATATTATTAATTTACAACTGGCTATCAAATTAGCTAAAGAAAGTGTAAATAGCGGTAACCACCCTTTTGGTGCACTTTTGGTTGGTCCAAAAGGAGAAACCCTCCTAACTTCAGGTAATACTTTCCAAGAAGATAAAGGTGTTGGCCATGCAGAAGCAAATGTAGCTCGAGCGGCTTCACGTCAATATACGCCAGAGTTTCTTGAGGAATGTACTTTAATCACTTCTGTAGAACCTTGCTGCATGTGTGCAGGCACTATTTATTGGGCGGGTATCGGCCATGTGGTTTTTGGTTTAACTGAAAAAAGATTAGCAGTAATGACTGGCGATAACCCAGAAAATTTAACCCTTGATCTTGCCTGTCGCGATGTATTTGATGCGGGACAACGAAAAGTGAAAGTACGTGGTCCGTACCCTGAATTAGAAGATGAAATTGCAGCTGATCATATTGGCTTTTGGTAATCAACACCGAGTAACTTAAAGGTATACGCTACCGTCGTCACGGTAGCAATCAATGTTTCTGATTTTGTTAATATTAATAAGGATATGATTTATGAACAAATTATTTAAATACACTGTCATCGCAAGTATGATCACAAGCTCTGTAGCGATGGCATCAGATAAAGTGACTTTTCAACTGGACTGGTTACCAGGTGCAGATAGCGTTCCTGTTTATGTTGGCATTAAAGAAGGCTTTTTTGAAGCAGAAGATCTAGAGGTTTCCATTTCAAGTGGTCGAGGTTCAACGGACGCAATCACTAAACTTGCCACTGGTAGCTCGGATGTTGGTAATGCAGATATTGGTGCTCTAATGGCTGCAAGAGCACAAGAGAATGTGCCAGTTGTAGCTGTACTTCCCTATTTTACTCAAGCTCCTCATACATTTTTCACTTTAAAAAGTTCAGGTATATCTAGTATCAAAGACTTGAAGGGGAAAAAAGTCGCGACTTCACCATTTTCTTCGTCTAATGGATTCTTACCCCTAGTATTAAAAGAATATGATTTAACAGAAGACGATATCAAATTAGTAAAAACTGATCCGGGCACATTAGGCCCAATGATGATTACTGGTAGAACAGATGCAGTGATCGGTTGGGCTACCAATTCAGAACTGTTTAAAAGTCAGGCTGCCAGTGCCGGTAAAGAAATTATGAGTATGCCTTGGTCAAACGAAGGTTTATCACTTTACAGTTATTCTCTACTCGCATCTGAAGACTTCTTAAAAGAGCGTCCTGACGTTGCAGAACGTTTTGTGAAAGCATTCAAAAAATCTATCGAATTCGCTTACGCTAATCCAGGAAAAGCAGGAACCGCAATAAACTCAATTGTTCCTGAGGTTGATGCTGAAGCTATTAGCGCTCAGATAAAAAGTGTCACCAACTTAGTTTACAACGACATTACTGAGCAAGATGGATTTGGTGTGTTTTCACCACAAAGAATTACACAAACGTGGAAATACGTTGCTTTAGCAAATGGTCTCGAGAACGATACATTAGATCCAATAAAAGTAGTTAATTTCGAATATTTACCGGAGTAACATAATGAAATCAAAGAACTCGAAAGCTTATGTGAGCATGAAGTCGGTAGGGCATCGTTATGACCCATCACCAGATGCTCCAATGGCGGTACAAAACATTGATTTAGATATCCATCGTCATGAATTTGTTGCGGTTGTAGGACCATCGGGTTGTGGTAAATCGACTTTACTTCGTATGGTTTCAGGGTTGCTTATTCCCTCTCACGGAGCAGTTTCTGTTTTTAACCTTCCCGTGACAGAGCCCCGTGATGATGTAGGGATCGTATTTCAAAAAGCGAACCTTCTGCCTTGGTTAACAGTAAAGCAAAATATTTTGTTTCCTTTAAAGCATAAATATGGAAACTATTCGAAAAAAGATGAACAGCGAGCAGACGAGTTGCTTAAGATGGTTGGCCTTGAACAATTTGCAAACAAAATGCCCGATCAACTTTCTGGTGGAATGCAGCAACGCTTGGGAATAGCTCGTGCACTATTACTCAACCCAGATATCTTATTAATGGATGAACCTTTTTCAGCATTAGATGCATTAACACGAGAGCAAATGGGCTTTGAGCTTTTGAAAATATGGGAAGCTGCACCAAAAACAGTTCTGTTTATTACGCATTCAATTAGTGAAGCAGTGCTGTTATCAGATCGTATTTTGGTGATGAGTGAACGTCCAGGGACTGTGTTGGATTTAATCGAGGTAGATATTCCTAGGCCAAGAACCAGTGACACAATTAACGAACCTCGCTTTACACAATTAACGAACCTAATTAGAGGCCATATTTATGAACCCCAAGCACAAGCCTAAATCTTGGTTAAATCAGCAATGCTATCGTTTCGCATCTGTTATTTTCTTTATCTGTTTTATCGCAATTTGGGAGGTGATTTGTCGATTAGCTGAAGTACCAAACTATATATTACCTTCTCCTTCTTCGATTGTTTCAGCATTTTTTAACGTAGAGTTTTCTCGTTGGATGACGCACCTTGGTGCAACATTAAGAGTTGCGTTGATAGGGTTTGCTCTGTCTATTTTGATCGCGATCCCTTTAGCTATTTGTATGGTTCGCTCTGAACTCTTGAGTAGAACCTTATACCCTGTCTTGGTTGTTATTCAATCAACGCCAGTGGTAGCCGTTGCGCCGTTGATCATTGTTATCTTGGGAACAGATGATCCTTCTCGAATTCTAATCACGTGTTTAATTACCTTCTTTCCTATTGTGGTCTCTGCAACAACAGGCATGTCGGAAACACCGGAAGAAATGATAGAATTAAGCAAGTCATTACGTGCACCACAATATCGAGAAACTTGGCAAATACGCATTCCCTATGCGATTCCACATATTTTTACTGGTTTACGAGTGTCCATTACGTTAGCAATTATAGGGGCTGTTGTCGCAGAATTTGTTGCAGCTGAAGAAGGACTTGGTTACTTTATTCAATTCTCAACGTCTTTCTTTAAAATACCGCAAGCTTTCGCAGGATTATTTTTCTTAGCAGGTATTAGCTTATTATTATTTAAGTCTATTCACTGGATTCAAGCGTGGTTATTCCCTTGGAGCCTACCTAAGAAAAATAAATATTAAGACCAATATATTCAGCTCAACGCATAAGATAAAAGAGTCATAAGCTATTCAGGCTATAAGCGATGAATTTATTAGATGAGGTTGTAAGTGATGATAATAAATCTGTTGAGCTGTTTTGGTCATTTTCATCAAATTTTATACGCCAATGAAAATCAAAGTTGAATCTGCCAAATATAAAAAAATACGCTCACTGAAGAACAGGAGTAATTGGCAAGAGTTATAGGGGAAGCCTTTCATTTTATGATCTAATATTTGCTATTCGTTATTTGTTATTTGTTATTTGTTATTTGTTATTCAGTAACAGAGTACTGCCCTAAATCGTACATGCTCTTTCCAAGTTTTAACATTAATCTGAACAACCGAGTACGGAACGATTAACGATAACTTTGTGGCTAATTGCTTAGCCACATTACAACTACATCAGTATAACTACACCGGCACAGCTATAACTCCAACTGCACCAAGCTTTAATTTTTCTGTTTTATCGTACAACTTTTATTTATCGTAGAGCTCACTTAGTTATAAACCAGATGTCATATGTAAACTGTAAAATAAACCGCGGCCAACCAACTCTGATGCTAATACCAGAACCAATGCAACGGATAAAGTGATAGAGCTTACAGAAGATTTATTGACAAGAGGGACAATCCAAAACAATAAACCAAGCATTAACAACGCCACTTGTATCAATAGGTAAGAACCAAGTCCATCCACCAGTTCAGATGCTTTAACTACTGAGGACTGTATATCACCAATTAGGTTTGCTTTGCCGATGGTTGCTAACAGACTAAGCGCAATAGCGACAATCGCTAATATAGCAATGTTGCGATCTATACTGAAGCGACTGTCCTTCGCTGAAACAAACACAAACTGAGACAGCAGTAACCCTGCGACAACTATAGTCATGACAAAACTGATAGGTGTATAAATGTTAAACCAAGTGGGTACCGTATCAATCATGTAAACCTTGACCATGGAATACATGAAGATAGTGCCTAACACCATCGCAACCACCATCAATGCTTTTTGCAGGTTGGCCCCCCCTTTTTTAAGTACAGATAACAACCATTGCAAACCACCTACAGCAAAGAATGCCGCACCAAAAAACACTTCGTTAGATAGCCATGCTGTGCCAAGTTGATTGAATGCGTTGAACGCACGTAGAGGTGAGCCTAAGTGGGTAGTAGAGAATATAAAACCAATACCCATAATTGCCCAAAGAACAAACATGGGTACTTTATAACTGTTTATCTTCTCTACCGAATGCCCCATTGCCAATGCTCGGCTACTGACTAGTAAATATCCCCCTACTGCGGTTTGTGCCAACACAGTAAAGAAGATCAAAGACCACTCATGAAAAATCATCTTATACCTCCTTTGGATTTGCTAAGAAACCAGTGGTATCACCCGTTGGTTTTGCATTTTTGTTCAGCTTAATAACAATGTTTGGCAGTGTTAGGCTGGATGATGGCAGTGGTGCCACGTCAGCATTGGTACCGTATTTTTCTCGCAAAATATGGATTTCACCAAACTCTAACGCACGCAGTGGACAAGACTCGACACACATAGGTTGTTTTCCTTCGGCAACACGTTCATAGCAGCCATCACATTTGGTCATATGACCGGCCTCTTTGTTGAACTGAGGTGCACCGTAAGGACACGCATTACTGCAATGTTGACAACCAATACAAATATCTTCGTCAACCACTACAAAACCATCTTCATCGCGTTTATGCATCGCACCAGATGGGCATACTTTGACACATGCAGGATCTGAACAGTGGTTACATGCAATTGAAAGATAATAAGAGAACACATCTTTCTGTAGCCAGGTATCACCATCTTGAACAAAACTACCACCTTCATACTCGTACACGCGTCGGTAGTTTTGTTTAATGTCTAAGTCCCGATAATCTTTACAAGCAAGTTGGCAAGTTTTACAACCTGTGCATTTACTTGAATCAATATAAAATCCGTATTGTTTCATTTAAACCTACCTTACGCTTTTTGTACTGCTTTGATTTGAACAAGGTTCGAGTGCTGAGGGTTACCCTTAGCAAGCGGGCTTGGGCGTTGAGTTGTCAACACGTTAATCGAACCGGCATGGTCAACTTTTTGGCCGTCGGGTGCATACCAAGCCCCCTCACCTAGTGCTACTACTCTAGGTAAAATACGAGGCGTTACCTTAGCTGCAATACGCACTTCACCGCGGTCGTTATAGATACTCACCATATCACCGTGTTCAATACCACGCTCTTTAGCGTCAATAGGATTGATCCATACCTCTTGACGAGCAGCCGCTTTAAGCTCAGCTACGTTTCCGTAGGTTGAATGACAACGTGCTTTAAAGTGGAAGCCGGTTAACTGCAATGGATACATCGAGGTCAATGGATCTTTATGTCCCTCAAAGGAGTCAACATAAATAGGCAAAGGATGAATCACTTCATCTTCTTTAAGCTTCCAGGTTTTGGCAATTTCAGCTAATTGTTCAGAGTAAATCTCAATTTTGCCACTTTGTGTATTTAATGGGTTTGCATCAGGGTCTTTGCGGAACGCTTCATAGGCGATGTAATGATGATCGTATTTACGTTTGTAGATGCCAATCTCTTTCATCTTTTCAAAGGTTGGCAGTGATGGATCTTGCTTACGTGTTTCAGCATACAAATGCTCTATCCATTGCTCTTGAGTACGTCCTTCTGTAAACGCTTGTTCTACGCCCATGCGTTTTGCAAGTTGAGAACACATCTCATAAATACTCTTCGCTTCAAATTGAGGCTCAATCGCTTTTTGTGCATAGATAAAATAAGGCATGTTGGCGGCTTTACCATCCATACACCAGTCGTCTTGCTCTGAAGTGGTTAAGTCAGGAAGAATGATGTCAGCGTACTTAGCCGACGAGGTCATATGATTGTCGATAACCACAATCATTTCACAGGCCTTGTCATCTTGTAAGATCTCACGAGTTCGATTGATATCAGAATGTTGGTTGATCAAACAGTTACCTGCATAATTCCAGATCATTTTAATTGGATTTTGTAGGCGCTCGGCCCCGCGTACACCATCGGTTTTATCTGTCATTTCGTGATGACGGTGAATCGCATCGGTCCATAAGAACATTGAGATCGAAGTCTGGATCGGATTGTCTACTTGTGGAAAGCGAACGAACGGAATATTGATATCACTTTCACGAGCACCAGTTGAGCCACCAGAAACGCCCACGGACCCCGTCAGCATCGACAGCATCGCAATAGCGCGGCAAGCTAACTCTCCATTTGCAGAGCGTTGTAATCCCCACCCTTGGTGAATTGCACATGGTCTATTAGTGCCCATTTCACGGCCAAGTTTTATAATCGTATCAACTGGAATACCAGTGATTTTAGATGCCCAGTTAGGTGTTTTTTCAATACCATCGTCACCTT
This sequence comes from Vibrio sp. 1-Bac 57, assembly GCF_037546855.1. Lineage (NCBI taxonomy): Bacteria > Pseudomonadati > Pseudomonadota > Gammaproteobacteria > Vibrionales > Vibrionaceae > Vibrio > Vibrio sp. 1-Bac 57. The sequence goes on from NZ_JALAAC010000037.1 coordinate 10,985, forward strand.
GACCTAAAATATATGATTTGTAATCAGCATTTTTAGGCGCTGAAGCCGGCAAGGTTTTCTGATCATAACCAACACAATATTTATCTAGAAAGGCTTGGTCGACTAAGTCTTCTGTGATCATCACGTGGGCAAGGCCCGCTACTAATGCTGCATCGGTAGAAGGACGGATTGGGATCCACTGATCTTCACGGCCACCAGCAGTATCAGTGTATCGAGGGTCAATAATGATCGTTTTAGCATTTGAGCGATTTTTGCTTTCAACATAGTGATGGATCAGACCACCACCCGACATGCGAGTTTCGGCTGGATTATTACCAAATTGAATATTAAGTTTAGTGTTTTCAAGATCCGAGAAAGAGTTGTTATATGCCCAACCACCATAGGTGTAGTTCAAGCCTGCTGAGATTTGTGCAGTAGAGTAATCACCATAATGGTTAAGATAACCACCACATAAATTCATTAAACGCGCAATTAAAGTTGCTTTGGGCGGCCAAGATTTAGTAACAGTGCCCCCTAATGTACCCGTACCATAGTTGAGGTATATTGAATCATTTCCATAATCTTTAATCAGGCGTTGCATGGTACCGGCAACTTCATCGTACGCCTCTTCCCATGTAATACGCTTAAACTTACCTTCACCTCGATTGCCAACACGTTTCATTGGGTATTTTAAACGATCAGGATTGTAAACACGGCGACGCATTGAACGACCTCGAAGGCATGCGCGAATTTGATGGTCGCCATACTCATCGTTACCGATATTGTCTGTTTCTACGTATTTTATTTCACCATTTTGCACATGCATTCTAAGTGGGCAGCGAGATCCGCAGTTCACCGTACAGGCACTCCATACCACTTTTTCGTCAACTTGGTCAGAGACAGCAGCTGCAACAGGATTAGATCTAAAAGGTAGACTTATTCCGCTCGCTAATGCGGCAGTACTAACTACCGCAGAAGAGGCTTTAATAAAGCCCCGCCGAGTAATATTCAATACACCAGATTCTTCAATTATATTCGTCATAAAGATATGCCTTTTATATTGCTAGTGATAAGAAATATATAATTATCAAAACAAAAAGACACACTTTTAATATGGTTTAATTGATAAAAATCAATACTCCCTCTTAAATAATTATAACCGTGAATAATTGTGTAGTGACTCATAGAAACAAGCAGTTAAGTAAGTAAACTAGCTTAAAATATCAAAAATAAAGGTAATGGGAATGATTGTCGATACGGCCAAATTATTGGGTACATTATTTTATCAACACTGTTCAAAAACAGAGTTAATAACATTAGTTTCAGCTTTAGTTGATGAGGAAGTATTAGAAAAACAAACATTAGAAGCCGCCATTGCAATTGATAAAACGCAATTGCACAACGACTTTTCGATACTATTCGAGGGACTTGGTGATATGCCAGTACCGCCATGGGGCTCAGTATATTTAGATAAAGAACGGGTGCTATTTGGAGAATCGACGTTAACGTACCGACAATTTTTACAGCTAAATGCGATGTCTCTGAATACGGGAGTGCGTGAGCCGGAAGATCAATTTGGTTTAATGTTATTGGCTTTTGCCTATTTGATTGAACAAGATAAGCAGCAAGCTGCAATCGAGTTAATGGAAGTACATTTACTGCCATGGGGGCTAGCATATCTCCAACAGTTAAATAAAAAATCACCGAATTTATTCTATAAACACATGGCAAATGATACGCAAGCTTGGCTTCAACTATTAATTGCAGAAAAAAATATGAATGTTCTTCCTAAAAAAGTACACATTTATGACTGAATCAATCGATAATAACCGTCGAAATTTTCTGTTACGTTTGTATCAACCGATTCAGGCTTGCAATAGTGCGCCAGAGATAACACCGCATAGTCAACCTCGCCCACCTTACGCGGTTAATGAAGTATTGTTTCTTCGCCTTTGTGATAACTGTGGGGAATGCCAAGAAGCATGCCCCAATAGCGTAATAGAAATGAGCGATGGTGTCGCCAAACTCAATCTCGATTACAATGAATGTAGCTTATGCGATGAATGCCTTAAGGCTTGCCCAACAGGAGCGCTGCATGCATCGATGCCACTCAAGATAAACCTTCATCCTGTTTTTGCCAACACCTGTAATAACTATCTGCAAATGGAGTGTCAACACTGCCAAATGGCTTGCCCACAGGCTGCGATCTCAATTGAAGATGGTGAATTACCAGTACTCAACGAAGATTTGTGTAATGGTTGTGGGCTATGTCGTAGCAGTTGTTATATGGGAGCGATCTCAATGCAGTTAAGCTCATAATGAGCCCTGCTCGACGGCAAATCACCTTGCTCAAACTACCTCATCGAATAACAAATACATCTCAATCCTTATTAGTGGAGATCTAGTTAACACTTTAGCTTGCTTGAAGGTCGTTAAGGGTAGGCACTGAGACTAATTTTGATTACAGTGAAATCATTTAGTTATTTAATTTCAAAGTGTTAGATAGGTTATTAATTCTTCTTTTTATATGTCCCCTTTTTTAGATGACAATCTGAATGGACCAATTCATATAGAGTTACTTACTATAAAAAAACACTATTTACAGCACAGACTATTGATGAGTTAGGAGATTATTTTATGCAATACCACTTGAATGGTTTTAAACCTGGTAACTATCAAATTCCAGATTCGATTAGAAAGCCGGCCCCTACTCCACCTATTGTCGACCTACCAAAAGAGGTCGATGTATTGATTGTAGGTTGTGGACCTGCAGGCCTAACAATGGCAAGACAGCTGTCTGAATTTAATGATATTACAACCTGTATTGCTGATTTAGAAGATGGACCACTACAGTTTGGACGTGCCGATGGAATATCATGCCGTACTATTGAGATTATGGAAGGCTTTAATAGCAGTGAAATGATTGTTAAAGAAGCATATCGATTAAATCAGAATACATTTTGGGAGCCAGACAGTCAGCACCCAGACAAAATTAAACGCACACATAAAGTAGCCGATGCGCGCATTGGTTTGTCTGAATTTGCACATGGTATTGTCAACCAAGCACGTCTGCATGAATTGTTATTAGAGGGCATGAAAAACTCTGTGACTGGTTTGGTTCCTCATTATAGTCGACGACTCATTGAGTTAACGGTTGATCAAGACTTAACTCAAGATTTAGATGCGCATCCTATTACAGCAAAATTTGAATTAAATGATGGTTCTGACTCTCCAAAAATAGAAATCGTGAAAGCTAAATATATTGTCGGAACCGATGGTGCTCGGAGTTCAGTTCGCCGTGGCCTATCAATTAACTTAAAGGGAGATTCTGCGAATAAAGCTTGGGGTGTAATGGATCTATTATTAGTGACTGACTTTCCTGATATTCGTGTTAAAAGCTTTATTCAATCAAAAGAATTTGGCGCGGTAATGACTATCCCCCGTGAAGGTGGGTATTTAGTCAGGTTTTATATTGAGCTTGGGTTATTAGGTAAAGATCAACGCGCCGCAGATCTCAACCTTAAAGCAGAAGATGTGATTGCTAAAGCACAGCAAATTATGCACCCGTATAAACTCGATGTTAAAGAAGTCGCTTGGTGGTCTATTTATGAAGTGGGCCAACGTATTGCTGAAAAGTTTGATGATACTCCTCTAGATAACCCTGATGGTCGTATTCCACGCGCATTTGTTGCGGGCGATGCATGTCATACTCACAGCCCTAAAGGCGGTTGGGGATTAAATACGTCTTTACCGGATACCTTTAATCTCGGTTGGAAAGTCGCGTCCGTTTTACAGGGTAAGTGTAAGCCTGAATTATTACAAACCTATGCCATTGAACGTCGTAAAGTGGCGTTGCAGTTGATAGAAGCAGATAGACAATTATCAAAATTGGTTGCAACACAACCAACGTCGAATAAAAGTGCTCCAGAAGCCAAAACTAATACCGCAGATATTGAAAAATTTATGGCCAGACAAAATGGCTTTGTTTCCGGTACCTCAATTGAATACAACCCTTCATACATTTGCATGGGAGCAGAAAATCAACAATTAGCAACCGCCTTAAAAATTGGTCAACGTTTTCATTCTGCTGAAGCTATTCGTGTTGCAGATGGTAGAAGAGAACATTTAGGTCATTTAAATAAAGCCGATGGCAGATGGAGAATCTTTATTTTTGGTAATAAACAAAATCCAGGTGACAGCTCCTCTGCGGCGTATCAATTGGTAGAATTTTTAGCGACGGCAGACTCATCACCTGTCAAAAGATATACACCAGCGGATGCAGACATTGACTCAATATTAGATGTCTACGCAGTGTTCCAGCAACCAGACTTGTCAATTGAGAATATGCATGACTTCCTATGGCCCGCTAAAGGTATCTATGGGTTAAGAGATTATGAGAAAGTCTTCCATGCAGAGCCAGGTAATGATGTTTTTGAACTACGTGGTATAAACCGTGAGCAAGGTTGTATGGTTGTTGTTCGACCTGATCAACACATTGGCAATATATTAGCGTTAGATGAACATGAGAAACTAGCTGAGTTCTTCGATACGTTTATGATCCCAGCAAATCAATAGATCACTTTTAACTCTCTAATACCATGCTTCTGTGGCACAAGTTGAACAAGGAGGTTCGACTTGTTATCCCGAGCTTGATAAAAGCGCGTTTTTTATAGGTGATCGCGCTACTGGTTGCAATACCTACGTCAGCTCCCACTGCTTCCATTTTTTTACCACACAAAATACCTTGGCAAACTTGGCGTTCTCTTTCTGAAAGAAACGATAAAGGTCCATCATTACTAATTTGTTTAGTTAAACGAAAATGCTGGCTAATAATGGCAGCCAATAAGTTTGCTTCACTAGGATCATTAAAAAGGCGTTGCTCCATAAAAGATTGACGGCCTTTGCGACGATAAAGGTTAATATAATATTTACCCACTTTATCAGCCGTTAAGATACTCACCTTATCAGCGAGGTCACTTTGTTTAAAAAAATGCTCCTGGTAACTATCTACCATACCAATTTTGAAATCTTGAAAATGCGATATGGTTGTTTCACCAATAGGTAAAGCATTTAATAGCGGGTAATTTGGATCGTAATTGTAAGCGCCTTCGACGTAAGCATTCGATAAATTACGAGCAAGTAAATCGTCGTGAAAATCACGCGAAAGCAAACACTCGATAGTAGAACGCTCTCCCAAGAAAAAGACCGAACATTGGTCCGCACCAAAATAATGTTTAATCATTTCAAAAAACGGTAGATAGAATGCTTCTGTACCCGCGTGTTGAATACAACGCGTTGTATAGTCGAGTAAATTCGTCGTTGATTCACTCATTTGATCACTTTGAATTTTTTCCAAAATATGTACCTTCTATAAAGTTTGCCAATGAAATATTAGGGTTACTCGCACTATATTTAAAAATCGATGCCAAGAGGTTACAAGTAGGTATCGTCAACAGCTGCACTACTACAAACTATTATTTAATGACTAAAAATGACAATTTAGCTACTGCAAACGATTGCAAAATAATACGATAAACAATGAGCAGAAAGTGATAGTCATATAGGAATATTAACCATCACTTATTATATGCTTAGGTGGGTTTTAGTCGTTAAACTTAGCGACTAAAATAAATGCGATGATGAAATGAATATCATGTTCAAATGTTTGATTAATCGCTAGTAGCTAATGTTTAACAACTAGCGATTAATTTTTAGCAATTAATATTTAGCGACTAATAGCTAGCTGTAATTTCTTTTCCATCTTCATCACAATATTGACTAGCGAGATTACGCAAAGACGTTGCTAATAAACTTGCATCAACACCCACACCAACAAAACTAGCCCCTATTGCGGCATAGCCTTCAGCCAATGTTTTATCAACGGCTAATACTCCTGCTGCTTTGCCTGCTTTTAAGATTGTTTTAATCCCTTTTTCAACGGCAGCAACAACTTCTGGATGTCCTGGATTACCAACATAACCCATAGAAGCTGATAAATCAGAAGGGCCAATAAACACCCCATGAACGCCCTCGATATTAACGATCTCTTCTAAATTATCGATAGCTTGCTTGGTTTCCGCTTGCACAATAAGACAAATTTCATCATTGGCTTTTTGTAAGTAGCCTTCAATACCATTCCAATGCGCAGCACGTGCCATCGATGTACCCAAACCTCTAATACCTTGTGGTGGATATAAAGAGTCTTTCACTAACTGCTTCGCTTGCTCTGCGGTATTAACCATAGGTATCAATAAAGTCTGTGCACCAATATCAAGTAACTGTTTAATACCTGCCGTTGTGCCTTCCGGTGGCCTTACTATTGCGGGCACGTCGTAGGGTGCAATGGCTTGTAAGTGACTTTGGATACCGCGCAAATCATAGGGTGCATGTTCCGCATCGATTAACAACCAATCAAAACCAGCACCGGCACCTATCTCTGCACAAATGGTGTCCGGTAATCCCATCCACAACCCAAACTGGGTTTTGTTGGACTTTAATGCTTGTTTAAATTTATTTTTTGGTAATTTCATTAACAGCCCTTCTTAAACAAAATGACAAGAGATAGTGCCTAATGGACCGTAATCAGCATTGACTGTATCACCGGCTTTCACTGCCACTGGCGCAGTAAAAGAGCCTGATAAAATAATCTGTCCTGGTTCAAGTGAAATACCGTGTGGCGCAAAACGTTTAGCAACCCAGCAAATACCATTCGCAGGATGATTAAGTACCGCTGCCGCAAGGCCTGTTTCTTCAACTACGCCATTAATATTTAAGATACCACCACACCAACGTAAATCCATGTCTAATGGTTTAATTGGGCGGCCACCTATAATGATCGCAGCATTACCCGCATTGTCAGCAACGGTATCCATTACTTTTCGAGTGTAACCTGTTTCAGGGTCCTTACGATGAGTTCGAGCATCAATCAATTCTAACGTAGGTACCACATAGTCGGTCGCATTTAATACGTCAAAAATGGTGATGTTTTCACCTTCTAAACGATCTTTTAACACAAAGGCAAGCTCAACTTCGATTCTAGGATCACAGAATTTAGACACATCAATTTGATCACCATCGTTATAAACCATGCTATCAAGTAACACACCAAAATCGGGTTCATTAATGTTTAATGCTTTTTGCATAGCACGTGAAGTGTATCCAATTTTGTAACCGACCACTTTTTGGCCTTGTTCTATTTTTTTATTAACCCAACTTTTTTGAATTGCATAACCATCTTCTAAGGTCATATCAGGGTATTTAATTGATAATGGTTTACCTTGTGTAGTACTCGCTTCTGCTTGTAAATGGTCAATTGCAGCTTGTTCAATGATTTGTTGACTGAGCATAAAAAAACTCTCCCCATTAATTTTTATTATTTCGCAAGATAGTCACGAAGGTTATTTTTATTAAATTTATGTTCCGGTAGCTCAGTAAGCTCAAATGAAATAGCCAGCCCCTGATTATCATAAATACTCGCTAGATGATCGGTTAACACCGAAAATAAAAGTTTAGCTGAACTTGCTTTCTGCTCTTCGGTTCGCCCTGAACCAATACGAACATTTAGATGAACAAATCCAAAACTTTTGGTGCCATCGGCAATTCTGAATTGTTCGCATTTATGAGCACGGCAACGGATCCCAGCTAAGGGAAAAATCCCTGTAGAAACAGCTATTTCAATTAAATCTGAGAACAAGGTATCTACATTCAGTTGCTTATCTTCTAAATTGCCAGAGTGTTCTAATATAAAATGTGGCATCGCAAACCTCTCTTATTCAACGGGGAAAATGGCGTTAATTTGGCCGGTGCCAGAACTACCAAAGTAAGGTGTCACAACTTCGACCTTGCCCTTGTACTGATCCCAACCTAACGCACCCAATAGCATCGCGGTATCATGCATAAAACCTTCTCCATGACACTTAAGTGCATACTCAGGTAACATTTCAGTGAAGGTTGCCCACTCACCTTGCTCCCACATCTCAACAACACGATGATCGATATTTTCTAACAGTGGTGACCATGTTTTGTGTAGATAGTGTTCTGATACGCCATTTTGAGCAAAACGATGCGATAATGAACCTGAAGCAAAAATAGCAACGGTTCCATCATATTCTTCTTCAATGGCTTTTCTTAATGCGGCACCCAGCTTTGCACTATCGTTTAAATCATGAACTTGGCACATGGCAGAGATCGACACGACTTTAAAATGTTTGTCTTCGTTCATATAACGCATGGGTACTAACGTGCCATATTCCATACCTAATGTTGTATCGGAATGTGCTCTTACGGCTACGCCCTCTTTGTTAGCAACATCGGCGATTATGTCGCCTAATTCAACATTGCCATCATAGCTGTAGGGCATATTTTTAATAAAATGTGGCAGCTCATTACTGGTATAAACACCCTCGAACTTTGGCGCGTTATTAATGTGATAACCAGAATTAACCAACCAGTGCGTATCAAATACTACAATCGTATCCACACCTAGTTCTCTGCAACGGCGTGAAATTTCTTTATGCCCGTTGATTGCCGCTTCACGACAACCTTTATGTTCACCTTCCATCTCTGATAAATACATCGATGGGACGTGTGTTATTTTGGCAGCAAATGCAAGTTTACCCATATTAAATTTCCTTAATATTTAAGATTTAAAGCGCACCTAAAACGGGTACTTTATGTGTGCCATGTGCAATACACACGTTTTTAGTTTCCATATAGAAGTCGAAACTCCAATCACCACCATCGCGACCAATACCCGATGATTTAATGCCACCAAATGGAGAAGGTAAGTTACGATTATTTTCAGAGTTAACCCATAACATACCTGACTCAACTTGTTTTGCCATGCGCATTGCTCGGCCTGTGTTCTCTGTCCAAATATAACCGGATAAACCGTAGTCTGAGTCATTTGCAATATTGATTGCTTGCTCTTCTGTTTCAAAACCAATAGTGGTTAATACTGGACCAAATATCTCTTCACGCGCGACACGCATTGTATTATCGGCATCGGTAAATAAAGTAGGTGAAACATAGTTGCCAGTGCCTAAATCAACACGATGGATGCCACCTACTTTAGTGGTTACGCCGTCTTGTTGTGCAATACCCATATAACGCATCACTTTATCAAAGTGTTCTTTATGTACTAATGGCCCTACTTCCGTATTTGGGTCAAGTGGATGACCGACTTTCAAGTTAGCAACGCGTTTCTCTAGTGCAGAAAGGAATTTTTCTTTAATGCCATTTTGAATTAATAAACGGCTTGAAGAAGTACAACGTTGACCATTAAGGCTATAAATCATGAAGACAACTGCATCTAATGCACGCTCAAAATTAGCATCATCAAATACAATAACAGGATTTTTTCCGCCTAACTCAAAATGCACACGTTTTAAGGTATCAGCACCTTGACGCATAATATGGCGACCAGTTGCAGAATCTCCGACTAAAGCCACTGCTTTTATTGCAGGGTGTTCAGTCATACGTTTACCTACCGTAGTACCTAAGCCATTTACTGTATTCCACACGCCATCGGGGATACCAGCTTCTTTGGCTATTTCAGCCATCAACATAGCACTGAGTGGCGTTTTTTCTGCAGGTTTATGCACGATAGTACAACCAGAAGCTAAGGCCGGTGCTATTTTCCATGTCGCCAACATAAATGGCGTATTCCAAGGCGTGATGATGCCAACTGGACCAATCGGTGTGCGTATAGTGAAGTTGGTATGTTCATCTTGATGAAGCGATAAACCATTTTGTGCTTCAGCCGCTTTATCAGCGAAGAATCTAAAATTAGCCGCGCCACGAATTGCAGCCTGTTTCATAAATCGAATCGGTTGACCACAATCCATTGATTCTACTAAAGCGATTTCATCCGCTCGTTCAACTATTTTATCTGCAAAATGATGTAGAAGTTTTTTACGCTCTGCGCCAGGCATATCACGCCAAGCAGGAAATGCTTTTTTAGCCGCTTCGCAGGCTTTATCCATATCTGCTTCAGTGCCCTCTGAAACTTCACCAATAGACGTATTATCTACCGGAGTGAAATTAGTAAATGTACTCTGGTTGCTATAAAACTTACCATCAACAAAATGCCCTAAAGGTACATTTTTAAATCGTGATAAATAGTTTTCAGCTCTACTTAAGTTATTTTCAAATTCAGACATGAGTCACTCCAATTTATAAATTAATTAAAATATGTTCAGATAAAAGTCTTTGTATAAAATATTAGTTAACAGGTTAAGTATATTTATTTTAAAGGTCAACCCTAGTTATTATCTTATGAATAAAAACGGGATTTGATACACATAATGAATGAAAAGTACAAAAAACTGCGGGCAATTAGTTAACGTGTTATGCTTTAATTGATTTTTTTAATGAGGGATCCAAAATGAAATTTCTAACATTTGTTCGTGAAGGTAAAGAGTCTTGGGGAGTAATAACTGATCAAGGCGTTATTGATTTAGGTAACTTAGTAGGCGGGAGTTTATTGCAAGTTCTACAAGATGATAAACTTGAAGCAATGAAAAAGCTGGCTAAAGCACTGGACGTTGATTATCAAGCAGATGAAGTTGAGTTTTTACCACCAATCAGTAATCCTGGAAAAATTGCCTGTGTTGGTGTTAACTACGCAAACCGAAATGCTGAATACAAAGATGGTTCTGCTGATCCAGAATATCCAAGTTTATTTTTACGCACACCTGACTCATTTACAGGCCATGACCAGCCCCTTATTAGACCACCTGAATCACACAAGCTCGATTATGAAGGTGAAATAGTGATTATCATCGGTAAAGAAGGTCGTCGTATTTCAGAAGAAGATGCTTACGACCATATTGCCGGTTTAACTATCATGAATGAAGGCACACTTCGTGACTGGGTTCGCCATGCTAAATTTAATGTTACTCAAGGTAAAAACTTTATTCACTCAGGCGCGATTGGCCCATGGATGGTCAGTGCCGATGAATTTACAGCAGAGCAGTTTGAAAACTTGCGCGTCACAACACGAGTGAATGGTGATGTTAGACAGGATGATACAACTGCGAGTATGATGTTTCCTTTTAAATATATCATTAGCTACTTTTCAAAGTTCTTCCACTTAAAGCCTGGTGACGTTATTGCAACGGGTACACCAAATGGTGCTGGTGCGCGTTTTGAACCGCCTCGTTACCTAGCACCGGGCGACGTGGTCGAGATCGAAGTAGAAGGTATTGGTACCTTAGTTAATGGTGTTAAGGACGAAGATTTATAATTATGACTAAAAGACTCCGTAGTTTCGAACGTTCACTGCCAATGACGCTATTGCAGACAAGAGAAGCAGTGATGAAAAAATTCATTCCATCACTAAAAGAACATGGCTTAACACCACAGCAGTGGCGTGTGATCCGAGCTTTGGAGCATGAAAATGGCCTTGACATAAGCACTATTGCAGAACGTTGTTATTTGCTTATGCCAAGCCTATCAAGAATTATTACGTTTCTAGTAAAAGAAAAGCTGGTTGAACGTCAAGCTTCCGAGCATGACCAACGTAGATCAAAAATATTACTAACTGATTTGGGCCGTGAACTGTTTGCTAAAATCGCACCAAAATCCATTGAACGATACGTTGCCATTGAAGAAAAATTCGGCGTCAGAAAATTAGAGCTTTTATATGAATTGCTAGATGATTTGATCCAAACTTTAGAAGAGAGTGATTAATGAATAGTTTAATCGATTCAACCTTATTAAAATCGGGTAGTTACCTTAACGGCAAATGGATAACTAAAGCAGAAACACAGGCTGATGTCCTTAACCCTGCAACAGGTCAAGTTATTACTACACTTGCACTGTCCAATGAACAAGATGCAAAAACAGTCATTGATGATGCAAATACTGCATTTCAAACGTGGAAAACAACATCAGTACAAACACGTTTTGAATTATTAAAAAAATGGTTTGACCTGATCATCGCAAATAAACAAGATCTTGCTGCGATCATGACGATGGAGCAAGGTAAAACGCTTGCGGAATCACTTGGTGAAATCGATTATGGTGCTTCTTATGTTGAATGGTTTGCAGAAGAAGCTAAACGTATTTATGGCGATGTGATCAATTTACCAGGCCAAGACAAACAAGCCTTAGTCATTCGTCAACCTGTCGGTGTTGTTGCTGCTATCACACCGTGGAACTTTCCTAATGCAATGATCACTCGTAAAGCTGCGCCAGCTTTAGCTGCAGGTTGTACGATCATTATTAAACCCGCACTAGAAACTCCTTTATCTGCATTAGCATTAGCTGAATTAGCAGAGCGTGCAGGTATTCCTGCGGGGGTAATCAACGTCATTGTTGGTAAATCACGTGACCTAGGTAAAGTATTAACTGATAGCTCGATTGTTCGTAAGCTTACGTTCACAGGCTCAACACCTGTTGGTAAAGTGCTAATGAAGCAATGTGCAGATACCGTTAAAAGAACTTCAATGGAATTAGGCGGTAATGCACCACTCATTATTTTTGATGATGCCAATATGGATAAAGCGATAGAAGCAACCCTTGCTTCAAAATACAGAAACTCAGGCCAAACCTGTATTTGTGCAAATAGAATATTGGTTCAAGACGGTATTTATGATCTGTTTGTCGCTAAACTTAAAGCAAGAGTTGAACAATTTAAATTAGGCAATGGATTTGATCAAGGCACCACACACGGTCCATTAGTATCAGAAAAAGCAGCTAATGATGTTAATAATTTGGTTCAGCAAGCAATTAAACAAGGTGCAAAAGTAGAAATTGGCGGCAACATATCAGATTTAGGAAGCTGCTTTTTCGAGCCGACTATTTTGACCAATCTTGATGCTAAAATGGAAATTTTTAGAGAAGAGATCTTTGGACCTGTTGCACCGATCTTCAAATTCCATAGTGAGCAAGAGGCTGTTGATTTAGCCAATGATACTGAATTTGGTCTTGCTTCCTATGTATTTACCGACAACATTAGCCGTGCTTGGCGAATAGCTACCAACATAGAATATGGCATGGTAGGTATCAATGAAGTCGCGATCAGCTCTGCTATGGTTCCTTTTGGTGGCATCAAAGAATCAGGTAATGGCCGAGAAGGCTCTAAATACGGTTTAGATGATTACACAGAAATGAAATACATCTGTTTAGGCGGTCTAGGTAGTTAATAGGTTTTAATAATTTTAAAGCCTTTGTTAACACTAATAAAGAGTAACATTATGATTCATAACGTTACTCTTTATTATTTATAATCTCACTTTTAGCTTTACTATTCATCGCAATATTATTTGTAACAATATTGTCCATCACAGTACAAACTTTCCCTAAATGTTATCTCCCTTCTATAATTCATCAAAAGTAACCTAGTCATTACAGCTGTTTATTTACTCCCTCAAATCAACCTCATTTTCATTTAAAACAAGTATTTATTCCCCACTCCCTCTAGCCATAAGAGGCCATTAAGCCATCAATAAGGCGATGGCCTATATAAAGGCCCTTCTTGTATCGTCATTATAACTCGCCATGAAAATCAGCAAATAAAGCATACAAAGTATCTAAGTATCTAAGTATCTAAGTATCTAAGTATCTAAGTATCTAAGTATCTAAGTATCTAAGTATCTAAGTATAAAATTGCAGGGCTAAGGGAGCATTTGAAATTTAATAACCAGATGTAATCACAGAGAACGTGCTTACCTCAAAGCTTACGCAAAGGTTCATTCATTTAAAATGAAGCATTGCACGCTATCTTAAAGCTCTCTTAATGTTCCAAAGGTAAGTAAAAAATATTTGGGTTGGTGATGAGTATGTAAGAGTACGAGTAAAAACTAAGCTATTAATATTATAGGCAGTTAATATTAGGGCTCCTTACAAACTAAAAAGCCTGCCAATAATAAAACCACGTAAAGTGATCGTCTTATTGATAGGCTTTGAATAGAAAAATCATAAACTAAAGTTAGGTTACTCTTTATCTGTTAATGGAATGATTAATAATGGACGTTTAGAATTTAACATCACTTTATTGGCCGTTGAGCCAGTGAAGAATTGCCCCGCAGATGAAGAGGTACGAGTGCCCATAACAATAAGGTCCGCATCCATTTCATTAGCAACATTAACAATGGTCTTCCAGGCGACTCCTTCTTCAATACGGGATTTTATTTTAGTCATTTTTAATACGTCGGATTCTTGCATTTCTGATTTCAAAAAGTCATCTACTCTTTTTTCAAGCTTGTGCTTCAAATTTACCAAACTTTGATTATAGAGTTCATCTAAATCAGCTTCTTCAATGAGGTCATTAATCCTAGATTTAATCGCACTACTTATCGGCTCTATGACGTGTAAGTAAGTAATTTCTGATTGATATCGACCACATAGATTAACCGCAGCTCGTAGTGCAGGGCGAGATCCTTTTTCGATATCAGACGCATATAGTATTTTATTCACTTTTGATAACATAACTTATCCTTTGTTATATGAACGATCACGAATGTGAGGCTTATCTATATAGCCATATCGGTAATGCCATTGCGATCGGTGCTATCAAAGTAACCAATAATAACCTCACAATATCAGCACACCAAAACGGTGTTACCCCTTTGAATATAGTGCTAGCTTTAACATCCTTGAGCACCGCACTTAATACAAATACATTCATCCCCACTGGCGGTGTTATCAAACTAATTTCAGTCACCACCACCACTACTATACCAAACCACACAAGGTCAAACCCTAAGCTTTGCACTAATGGATAAAAAATAGGCACGGTCAATAACATCATAGAAAGGCTCTCAAATACCATTCCTAATACGATATAAATAGCCAGTATGACAAAAATAACTAACATTGGTGATATTTGCAGTTGGCTGACCATATTAAATATGTCGTCGGGCATGCCTGCACGGTTAATAAAGTCTGAATAAATAAGCGCACCAATAAGCACAGCAAACAACATTGCAGAAGTACGCGCAGTATCTGTTAATGTTTCAAATAAACCACTAAGAGAAAGCGAACGTCTACTTATCGCGATTAAAAATGCACCTCCAGCGCCCACACCAGCTGCTTCCGTTGGTGTAAATATACCGAAGTAAATACCTCCCATCACGATACCAAATAGAATCAATACTCCCCAAACCCCTTTTAACGCCGCCTTTTTCTCTTGCCACGACATTTTTTCACCACAAGGGCCTGTTTCAGGGTTACGCCAAACAGTCCACTTTACCGCACCCAAATATAAAAGAATGCCCATAAAACCAGGAATGAATCCAGCTGCGAATAGCTCACGAATACTGGTTTCAGTCATGATGCCATATAACACCAATATCACACTCGGTGGTATCAAAATACCTAATGTACCACCTGCTGCAATCGATGCAGTTGCTAGAGAGTCTGCATAGCCATATTTACGCATCTCAGGCATGGCCACTTTCGCCATGGTTGCAGAAGTTGCTAAGCTTGAACCACAAATTGCAGAGAAACCACCACAGGCAACCACCGTAGCCATTGATAAGCCACCTTTTTTATGGCCAAGAAATGAATAAGAAGCGCGATAAAGCTCTTTAGACAAGCCTGATTTAGTCACTAAATTACCCATCAAAATAAACAATGGGATCACCGATAAACTATATTCTTGAGCAGTGTCAGCTACTCGTTTTGCAGCCATTGATAAGCTACTATTCCAATTAAACGTCATCATGTTATCGAAGCTTAAGCCCTGCAGGTAAGCAAACCCTGCAAAGCCTACTATGCCCATCGCGAACGCAATAGGAATACGTACGACAATAATAATCAATAACAGTATCGCAAAACCAATTAATGCAATCGTCATATTAAGCCTCTTTGTTTTTGGTAGATTTTGTTTTCTTTAATAAGTGATAAGTACCGTAACTAATCACTGTCGCAGCAGTTACCCAGCTCATTATTGCGATGTACTGCACCACGTATCCCATTGGAATAGCGAGAAATTCACTGGCCTCTGAGCGCCTAATTGAGCGAGCACCTAGAAAAAATATTTTGGCCGCTAAATAGTATAAAGAGCTTGAAATAACCAATATTGAAAGAACACCCAACACTTTAACAATGGTTCCGCCTAAGAAATTATCCAACATATCAACAACAACATGACCACCACGCCAAGTAATAATTGGC
Source organism: Vibrio sp. 1-Bac 57 (assembly GCF_037546855.1). Taxonomy (NCBI): domain Bacteria; kingdom Pseudomonadati; phylum Pseudomonadota; class Gammaproteobacteria; order Vibrionales; family Vibrionaceae; genus Vibrio; species Vibrio sp. 1-Bac 57. The sequence goes on from NZ_JALAAC010000037.1 coordinate 27,086, forward strand.
ATCTCAGCAAATACTATGATGGCAATACCAATTTCTGTTAACTCACTTGCAGCATCTAAAGAGTTGTTGAATAGATACCGCCCGACCACATCAGTACAAGTAATAAACATCAGTAATAACAATGTAATACCTGCAATAAGCTCTAATGAGAAGGCAACCCATTTAATGGCCATACCTTGTTCTTCATAGTGTGCTGAAATCCAATTATTTAGCGTCATAATTAGTTACCGTAATTTTGTGCAATTTCTTTTAATTCATCCAAAGCTTGTTGACCTTGAACGCCAGTATCTTTAACACTTTCTACCCATTCAGCTTCTAAACCTTCGCTAATTTTTTGAAATTCTTGGCTAAGTTTTCCGCCTTTTTCAGCTTCAACGATATTACCGCCCATTTCTTTAGCGTATTGCTCACCTTTAATATCATCTTCATCGTATAAACGCCCTGCTAATGCAGATAGTTTTTCACCCGACACACTCATTATCGCATCACGATCTTTTTGACTTAAATTAGCTAGAAAATCTTCATTCATAAAAATAGAAAAACTTCCTAAGTACATACCGCCTGGTACTTTTAATACATTCGGTGCAACTTCAGCTAAACGTAACGCTTTTTGCTCGTTAATAGGTAAAAATACACCGTCAATAACGCCCTGTTGTAGCATTTCATACACTTTTGAAGCTGGTGCTGCGATTGGTGTAATACCTAAACGCTCACCTAATTCACTTTGAATACCACCGCCAATACGAATTTTCTTACCTTTTAATTGTGCAAGGCTAGTAATAGGATCGATGGTATGTACATAACCAGGACCATGAGTAAACATACCAATTAATGTTAAACCTTCGAATTCATGCGCTTTAGCAAAGTACTTTTGTTGTACTCTCCAAAGAGCAACCGAGGCAGCTTCTGCTTTAACACCTAAACCTGGTAGTTCAACAGCCTGTGGTAGTTTGAAGCGGCCCGGTACATATCCGTGGTAACTAAAACCTGCTTCAGCTACACCATCTTCAACTAAGTCATAAATACTTTTTGGGTGACCCATTCCGTATTCAACTTTTACAGTAACTCGACCCTCTGTCGCTTCTTCTACCCATTTCCCCCAAGTTGGCCAAAAATCGACATTCATGGTGTGGCTAGGTGGTAACCAAGTTGCTACATGTAAAACTTGAGCTGCACTCGCTGCTTTTGATATTACTAAGCTAAAACATAATGCAATCATAAATTTCAAAAAATTCGTTTTCATCATTATTGCTCTCCTTTGAGGTATTTAATTCGTTCAAAATGGGTTTAAAACAACCCCTTTCATTACTAATATGTCCATGTATATGATTATGTCTTTGCTAATACAGCAACTTACAAGCACTTAAGCGATATATTGGATTGTTAAGGTTCATTCATTATTCAACCTTTACAAACCCACTTACTTAACGCGTTAACCATTTACTTGAAATCATGTTAAAGGAATTAGCTTCTGATATTAAGCTCTTTTAACGACATATTTATTGTTATGTGACCTCTCCCTCTCTTTCTATAATCGCGTAACACACTATATTTTTTAGGTAAAAATGAATTTAACGTACTTATAAGACACGTGTCTCATTATTTAGTAATAGTTGTTTTATATAGTCGAAAAAAAACAAAAAGAGTATAAACAGCTGATATTCCGTATAAAAACTTAAAAATTGTAGTTAACACGTTAAGTTACTTGTTTGCGGCTTAGCATATAGTATTTAAATGAATAGCATCTAGTGTTTAAATAACAACCCAAAGTTGAGCTTTCGAAAGTTAAGCCTTGAATAAAGTGTCTCATTAAAAAATGATGAAAAAAGATAGGTTGATCTTAAAAGTATAAGGGCCAAATATTGAGGGTGTGTAACAAGTAATTGTTACAACTACTTGTCACAACTACTTGTTACAACTTGAATTGAAGTGGTTAATGGGGATGATATTAATAAGTGAAAAAAACTGCCATGCTGACCAAAAGTATGGGCTATCTTATACCCATACTTTGCACAATTGACTTAAAATGCTATCGCTTTAAGTCAATAGATAAGCTGAATAGTTCAGCTCAATTAAATGATATGGTTAGTTTCATTGAGTAACTTAGCATAGGCACCAACGGGAAAGTTATTGAGTTTTTTAAAATCAGTACCATCATAACCTACGATTTTCCCCGTTGTTTTTAAACGTTTAAGATCAATCATAATTACACCAGCTGTCGGTATGATTTTTTCACGCCAAACAAATAAGTATAGCTCTTCATCAATTTTGTAATAATGACAAAGGTCAGTATCTGCCAAGCCCTTTTCAACACCGTTAAGGCATTGCCATGTATAATAATTTTGATTCAAATATACATGCTCATAAGACTCGTGTGGACTATAGGTATATTGTACTCTTTTGCCAATAAGTTCATCGGTAACGTGATGGCCTCTACCTTCAGTGTATGCCGTACCAATGGTAAATTGTACAAAAGCTGAATCAACTGCCGTCAGTAAATCACCATCCAGAACGCTTTGGTATGCTGGGCGCATTGTTTCCTCTTTTGACGGCATTCTATTAATAACAGCAGTACCATTATTTGTGTTTAAATTAATAATTAAGCTAACAGTAGTTGCTTTCTCCTGAGACTTAATAAAATCAATAAAATAAATCCCTTCTCGAATACAGGTAGCAGTGTACGATTCAATGACTTTTTCACCCACACCTTTCCCCTCCAGAATTTCCCAGGTTAAACGGTTTTCACTATCAAAAGTGTGTCGTATCAACCATCCATTTTCCATGAAACAATCTAAAGTTTTACCTTCTAAGTCATTAACATACTCTAAAATATTAGAATCTGGTGCAAAACCTGCGGCCAAATCGCCAACTTGAACCCATTCTGTTTTATTTTCCATAAAATACCCTTTCATTGATGATTCATAGGTCCATATAGTCATCTATAAATCATGACTACATGGACCTAGACTTTTATTTAGTTGAATTTAATATTATTACTCGTACATAATCTGTGTTGTTACATTTTAAGCAACTTCCTCAAGAGGAGATAAATATTGCTTAACAGCCAACATACAACTAGCAACAAGATCAGCCGCTAATGCTTGAGCCGCTTGCTCTGTTTGGCGAGTCTGAAGCCAGTTTAGATAAGCTATCCCTCTCAGAGCCATAAAAAGTGGCAGTTGTTTAATATCATGTTCAGATAACGATCGAACATTGCGATAACCCTGTATCAGAGCACTTTTAGCCGTATCATAATTTGGATCTGACTGGAAAGAATAAAGTGCGGTTGCTATTTCAAACAGGTGCCACCCCATACCTGCATCATCAAAATCAATTAATTGAATTTTATTACCATCGTATAAAATATTTTCAGGAGAAAAATCAGCATGAATCATACTAAATCGCTGAGGCTCACAACCGAATTCAACCAACGCACGCTTAGCTTTTACAGTTACCTTAGCTAATAGTGATTTTTGTTGTTCTGTTAATGATTCAAGTTTCCAAAAACAGCCCCAGTTAGGTTGTTCTCCTATTAATCCGTTAGCATCCCAAACTAGGCGTTCAAAATCACTGGGTTGTTGCCATTGGCTTGATTGATTGTGCAATAACCCCGCGGTCTCACCTATTTTTGTAAAAACATCATTAATGTGAGTAAGGTTTTCGCCAAGACCCTCTTCAACACTTCCTAGTTGTTCACCCTCTACCCACTCAAATAAGTCTACTTGTCGTATATCATTAGCAATCTCAATATGAGAAAAAAGCCGTTTATCCAATGTTGGAATAGCCTGTGGTACGTTAATTTCCGTTTCTTGAACTGCCGCCATCCAAATTAATTCAGATAACAGTGCTTTATCTGAATGATAATTAGCACGATGAATACGTAATGCATAACGTGTCCGGCATGAGGTTATAATTTCAAAAACTGCATTTTCTCTTTCTTTAATAAGAGATATTTCACTGCCTTCAAGACCCCAATCTGATAAGACTGCTATTGCTGCTTCATAACTATTGCTCACTTTGTCCATAGTCCCACCTTATTAATTTAATTCATTGAATGCTTGATTCAATGCGCTCAGTACTTGATCAGCGTTCTCTTGGTTAAATACAATTGGTGGTCTCATTTTTAATGCGTTTCTAGCAATACCCGTTTTACTTAGTAATATGCCCTGACTTTTCATCGACTCAACAATGGCGTGCGCAGCCTCTGGTGCGGGTTCTTTACTTTCCAAGTCTAATACCAGTTCAACAACTATAAATAAGCCACGCTGCCTAACATCTCCAATGAGCTGATATTTTTCTTTTAATTGCTCTAATCCATCTTTGAGATAAGCACCAATCTTTCTAGCATTTTCGATTAAATTATCTTTTTGAATCACGTCTAATACAGCAAGTGCAGCGGCTGAAGAAACTGGATTCCCCCCAAAGGTATTAAAATATTCTGAACGTGAACGAAACTCATCCATAAGTTTGCTGCTAGTAACAACCCCAGCGACTGGGTGTCCATTTCCCATTGGTTTACCTAAGGTAACGATATCGGGCACGACACCTGTTTGTTGATATCCCCACATACTTCCAGTGCGCCCAAAACCCGATTGCACTTCATCAAAAATCACCAAACCACCAGCATCACGAACATGCTGCGCTGCTAATTCTATAAATTTTTCAGGAATAACCGGTATTGCTTCGTTAGCAAGAATCGGACAAATTAACATCGCAGCAAAACCAATTCCTTCTGCGTTGAACTCATCGATTGCTTGCTTAACCTTATCCGCATAGGCACTACCTAAAGCTGTTCCCGTTAAACCATCTAATGGACGATAACTGTCAGGAGTAGGGATAGATTTAACATTACAACCTTTTACTTGCCCTTGATGAAATTGCGTGGCTATTTCATCAACAACAGTGGTGTTACCATGATAAGCATCATCGGTGCATATAATACCCATTTTGCCAGTATGCTCTCGGGCCATTCTTATCGCGATATCATTAGACTCACTGCCGGTACAAGTCATTACTAACATATCTAAGCTTTGATCAAAGGTGGCCAATAAGCGTTCTGAGTATTCAACGATAGTTTCATGCAAATAACGCGTATGCACATTTAACGTTTGTACTTGCTCAGTAATACGTTTAACGACATAAGGATTACAATGCCCTACTGTCGGGACATTGTTATACATATCAAGGTATTTAGTGCCGTCAGCATCATAAAGCCACACACCTTTTCCCTTAATAATATGGATAGGCTGGTCATAAAATAAGGGCGCATATTCACCCATTACCTTATAGCGCCTCGCTAATAGTTTATTAACACTCATCATTTATTCTCACTATTAATAACCATAGATTCACACTCGATGTAATGCATCGTAGCTTGATCTAATACATGCTCAACCTTACCGTCGCTTGTCGGTCCCATCCAACTGGCCGTAGCGATCATTTTTTCAAAATCTAAAACCACATCCGTTAACCAAGGTCCAGAAATATCAAGTCCATTAACTACCGTTGTGGTCGATGCTTCAATCCAACTAATCAAATAAATATTATCAGCAATTTTAACGGCGTTATATTCTTCAGTCTGAGAGTGACCATCAAGCCCGCCTGATATGCCCTTCCACAATATACAGTGGCCTGTTAACCAATGTTGCTCCAGCACATGCCCAGATTCATACCCGTCACCATTCAAGATGCAAAGTTCAGCAAGTTGTGAGGTGAGTAGCTTCTAGGCAGAAAGTTGAAGGTCTAACTGGTTCAATCAATACTTTCTAACAACGAAGATGCTTGCCTCAAAACTTGCCCTGCGGGTCGCTAGCTCGAAAAGCAATTCTGCGTTACAACATTCGATAAGGACTAGCCATTGTCATCATGTTGCGCCTTGCCTTGCTGTCCGAGCTAACGACTGAACAAAGCATCTTGATTGGTAACGGGTATATAATGTAAGCGAACAGCTTTGCCAGTTAAGTCCGAGGTTAAAAGATGGCCCGTGTCACTTAGGTGATGATTTTCTTTCCACGTTTTGTTTGGCTTACTACATTCCATAAAGTGATCCGAAATTTTGCTGGTAAACTTTAAGTACACGGGGTGATTTAGCTTTCAAATTTTTGGTAATTAATGATTTACTTTGAGAGGAGACTTATTTTGTCTGATGCGTTTACCCAAATACATAAGCAAAAAATAGGCTTTCCGAGTAATATTTTTCAATATCAATATTAGTAAGGCTGAATATAGAAATATTGTATTTTTACGACATTCCGCTTATTTGATAAATAAAGCTGATACTGATGCCATCATCACCCTAATTAATTAGGCATAACGCTTTGATTAATTACTTTTATATGGGGAGCTATATAAAATTGTTGCGGCAACAATCAATGATTATTAACTGTTGCCGCAACAATCATTGATTATTAACTGTTACGTTATTAACGATAAATTATTTTACGACAGATAAATAATGCTTAACGAAATAATCAGATAAAACATGCCACTCAACTTTGCTGCCTTGCGCTACAAACCATGAATCGCCAGGACCAAATGTTTCTTCTTCACCCGTATCTAAATTCTTTAATTTTAATGAGCCTTGCAAAATAGTGGCGTGCTCAGTAAAAGGATATTGCATTGAAAATACGCCTTTTGTACATTTAAAAATACCACAAGCAACAGCGTCTTCAGGGCCTCCATCTACCATTGCTATACTTGCCTGCGGATCTCCTTCAATTACAGTAGAGCCTAGGTTAGTAACACTTCCGATTTCTGCCATTTCCGGTAGAACTGCATTAAGTAATATTGGTTTCATTTTCTGTTCCTTTATTTAAAGAGTAAGTAATAATTAATGTTTCTTGAGTTTCAGTAAAAAATTAAAATCTATCTAAATGCTTATATTAACGACGCCCATTCCAATAACCTGAAATTTGATGCCACATCTTCCCTCCGGTTAAAAGTGCAGGTGCGATATAATCTTTACCATGTATTGTGACATGTGGGATGCCACTGATCAGGTCATATCTTTCTGTTCTTTCAGTCATTCCCTCCGCTAATACTTTACAAATGATATGACTCGGCGTGACTCCGAAACCTGAATACCCCTGTACATAAAAGACATTGTCATGCCCTTTTAATGTACCCATTTGTGGAAAGAGACTTGCACTAACACATAACGGCCCACCCCATGCGTAATCAACTTTGACTTTATCTAAGTATGGAAATATTTTTAACATTTGATCTCGATTCCAAGCTTTAAGATCATTTGGGATGTTCTCTATAGCGCGAGTCGCCGCGCCAAATAACAAACGGTTTTCATTTGTTACTCTGTAGTAATCGATAACAGGTCGAATATCACTGTAAGCTCCTCTAATAGGGCTTATCTGTTCAATAAGTTCATCGGATAAAGGTTCGGTTGCCATTTGAAATGCATGAGTATTGATAGTTTTTTTGTGTAATTCAGGCTCCATCCCTTCTAAGAAACCATTGCATGCCCAAAGTAGTTTTTTGGCTTTTACACTGCCCGTCGGAGTCCGAACAGTAATGGTATCGCCATATTCAACGGAAATAACCATTGAATTTTCGTAAATTTTTACACCGTAAAGTTCTGTTACGGCTTTGGCTTCGCCCAACAATAAGTTTAAAGAATGGACATGCCCTGCTCCCATATGTTTTAAAGCACAACTATAAGCATCTGAACCTACAACACTTTTCACATCGGATCCGGTTAGCAATTCAATTTCAGTATCAGAAGACACTGATTTGAATTCCTTTTCCCATGCTCTGAGTGTTTTTTCTTGACGAGGATTACTGCCTAAATAAGCGTAACCATGACGAAAGTCTGCCTTGATATCATATTTTTCTGCACGCTCTTTAATAATAGCAGCACCTAAATTACCTATTTTAAATAGCTCTTGAAGACCTTCAGGTCCAACGTGCTTTTTAACGGTATCTAAATCATGGCCAAGACCCGCCATAATTTGCCCACCATTTCGTCCCGTGCCACCATAACCAAGGTAGCGTCCTTCCAAAATAACCGTATTAGTAAAACCTTTTTCAGCCAATTCAAGTGCGGTGTTAACTCCTGTAAACCCACCTCCAATGATGACCACATCAGCTTCAATATCGTCTGTCAGTCTGGGGAAACTTAAGTCATATTTCTTTGTTGCAGAGTAATATGTTTCAGAGTCTAAATGTCTTTTCATCTTCTCGTCCTTAGCGTTTTTTATGACGATATAAAAACATAGCCATCAACAGCTAACAATCAGCCGTAAGGTTGATAAAGCAGTATTCATTCAGAGTAAAATTCAGAACGAAACAACTTAATCCTATGATTAATAACAACTTTAATTTAAAAAGAAAAATATTGATTGTGGCATAACTAAAAACACAAATGCGACATAGGTCAGATTACACCGTTAAAATACGCTTTCTCATCCTTAAGGTTGATTTCAATGAGAGGGATTATCTTTTTTAATAGCTCACCAGTTATGAAAAGGAAATGCCATGAGAAACGATATTAAAGTCATCATTTATGCTTCAGACGCTAGTCAAGGAAGCTGGCGAGCATTTGATGTTGCCATTAATCAAGCAATAAAGAACCAAGCTGAAATTGTTTACGTTCATGCGATTGAAAGTATTAAAACCATCACATCCGAGGCTTCCTATTCATATCTGCCAAAGGGAATAGAAAAAATCCATTCTTCTCAACGAAAGCAAGAAACCGCATCAAAAATAAGAGAAAGGATACAGCGATTTGCACTGGTTAAATTTAGTGACTTAGGCACTCCCCCTAAATTTTCAATTAATATAGAATTTGGTCCTCCGGAAAAAGTCATCATAGACGTAGCAGAGAAAACCAATGCCGGCTTAATTATTATGGGAAACCGTAAATCCAGCCCTTTTTCCAGAATGTTCTTAGGCTCTACAGTCAATAAAGTTCTGCAAACAGCAACAATCCCAGTTTTAATGGTCCCCCTTCCAAATGGATTGGAAGCCCGTAAAAATTTAGCAACATTTTAATCAATAATCATCAAAGGATTTAATATGAAAAAATTAAAAGTTTGTTTAGCAATGTTACTACCTGTCGTATGTTCTGCTGTTCCTGTCATGGCCGCGGAGTATCCTAATAGACCTGTAAAATTTATTGTTCCTTGGCCGCCCGGTGATATCGAAGATATCCTTACGCGTTTAATTGCTGAAGAGATGTCTAGCCAAACAGGTAAACCTGCGACTGTCATTAATAAACCTGGCGGTGGTGGCGTTATTGGAGCGGCTCAGGTCGGTAGAGGTAAAGCTAACGGCCTCACCATAGGGTCTTTTGTAGCAGACATTCTGACGACTCAGATCATATCTGGTAATGCACCTTTTGATCAAAATACCTTTGAGCCTGTCGGTATTTTTTTAGATTATCCTTTTGTAATTGCAGCTAAAAATGACGCACCCTATAACAATATGGCTGAGCTAGCTAAGTATTCTCAGGAAAACAATGTCTCGCTAGCACATTTTGGTTATCAAGCTCTACCAACGGCGATCACATTTAAAGCTGCAGATAAAGTTGGCCTTAAATTCTCTTCAAATGCTCCCTTTGATTCCATTAACTGTAACACCTTAGCAAATGGTGATGCAGACGTTGTTAATACAACCACACAAACTATCCTATCCTGCTTACAATCAGGCGATGTCAAAATTATCGCTTCCATCACTCAAGATCGCATGAGTATTAGCCCTGATGTAGCAACGCTTAATGAGCAAACAGGTGTAAGTCAAACAACCTGGAATGGTCTATTTGTTAAAAAAGGCACACCTGAAAATATCAAACAAAAAATTGCTGATATAGCACAGGCGGCATTAAAGTCACCACAGGTAAAAGACATCAGTGAAAGCACTGGAGCTAATGTTTTTTGGATTGGCGGAAAAGAAGCACAAACTATTATTAACAATGATTTTTTAGGTGCGAAAGAGTTATTGGAATATATGAAGTAATTTAAATATGAGTAGATAAATTATCTACTCATATTTTCACAATAAGGGAGAAAAGAATGGCGATTGAAATCGAGATAGATGAAAAAAATACAAGTGACTCAACGGACAATGAATTACCGATGAACTATTACTTTTATTTATTATCTTTTATTGGCTCCCTCGTGCTGATACTTCTACAACCCTTTGAAGCAGCGGCAGTAACAACTACACATGGCTGGTATTCTCAGCCTTTTGTTGCCCCTTTATTTGGGCTATCTATTATTTCAATTTTTAGTGGTACCTATTTATTAGTCAACACTAAGAAAAATTTTCACTGTTTGAAAAATGTAAACCCCATTGAGTTAAGTTTTAACGCAGTCAGTAAATATAGAACCGCGATTATAATTAGCATGTTTTTTTACTTATTTATCGCAAGTTTGTCAGTGGTCGGTTTTGCTATCTCAAGTTTTGTACTGATCATTTCAATGCTTTGGATTAGTAATCTATTTAATCGCTTTTGGGTGGTTATGTCGCTTATCTCAGTCTCCATCTTGATCGTAATATTTAGAGTCATCGTTAGTGTTTGGTTACCTGATGTTTGGCTGTATAACTTGTTTCCCGATTCTTTATCTGAATTCGCGAATATGTACTTGTAAATAGAGATAAAATTATGGATGTTTTCTTATTAGGCATGCAAGAAATAATAACGATAAACGTTATGCTTGCTATTATTTTTGGTGCGGTTTTAGGGGTGTCGATAGGCTCTATTCCTGGTCTTGAACCTGCCGGCGTTATTGCTATTTTATTACCAATGACATTTGCAATGGACCCGTTACCAGGCGTCACGCTATTACTTGGCGTCTATGGTGGTGCATGGTATGGCGGAGCGATCCCAGCCATTTTGATGAATACCCCAGGGACGCCAGTTGCCGTGCTAACCACCTATGACGGTTACCCGATGACCAAAAAAGGGCAGGGTAAAAAAGCACTCTCGATTGCTTATTCTTCGTCTTTTGTAGGCGGTATTATTAGTGTGCTATCACTGATATTTTTAGCACCAATACTATCACAGGTAGCCACATTATTTGGCTCGACAGAATTTGCTATGTTAGCCGCTTTAGGCATGATTTTTGTTGTTATGGCACATTATAAACAAGCATTTTCAGCCGCAATGATGCTTGGATTAGGTATATTCTTTGGCTCGATTGGCATTGACAGGTCTTATAACACCATGACCTATACATTTGAACAAGAATGGTTATACGGAGGGGTACCTCTGGTCCCAACAGTCATTGGTTTGTTTGCTATGTCACAAGCATTTGTGCTGCTATCTCAAAAAGGCAATGACTCACAAATTACAAAATATGAAGGAGAAGGCAGATTCTCTGGCATGTTAGTGGTATGGAAATATAAGTGGACCGCTTTTCGTTCAGCAGCATTGGGCGTTCTCATGGGGTTATTACCCGGTGTTGGTGAATTTGGCTCTCAATTCTTTTCTTATACCCTTGCACAAAAGTTTTCTAAGACACCAGAGAAATTTGGTAACGGAGCTGAAGAGGGATTAATTGCCTCTGAAACATCAAATAATGCGGTAACGGCATCAGTTATGATCCCCCTACTTGCATTTGGTATCCCTGCTGATGCTTTGATGGCGATGTTACTGTCAGTATTTATGGTTCATAATTATATACCCGGTCCTACCCTATTTGCTGAGCACCCAGAATTTATTTCGGGATTATATATATCGATTTTTTTAATCAATATTGTGGCATTTTTATACCTGACTTTTTCCAGCAAATTAATTGTTAATTTAACAAGAATTAGAGGTCGTTTCATAGGCGCTATTATTTTGATTCTTGGTTTTATCGGTAGTTATAGCCAAAATTATCAATTTTCAGATGCGCTCATTGCATTAGGCTTTGCAATTTTTGGGTACATTTTAAAAAGAGAGCAAATTCCCGCGGTTCCAATCATTCTTGGCTTAGTGCTAGGCCCTGTATTTCTAACTCGAGTGAAGCAAGCACTTGGCGTTTCTAACGGTGATTTCGCCATTTTTGTAGAACGACCAATTAGTTTGACGCTACTGATCATGATCATTGTATCGATCACATTATTTGTAGTGACGTTAGTTAAAGACTCAAAAAAATAAATATTAACTAGGAGAAATAAATGAACAAATTATGGATGACAATAAACGGTGCCAATGCAGAGGGCGATTTATCCCCTATTTCCGTGCTTAACCCTGCAGATGAAACAGTGATATATGAAGCGCCACAAGCATCTATAGAGCAACTTGATTTAGCCGTTGAAGGTGCAGTGAATGCATTTAAAACTTGGAGTGCATTAAGCCAAGCAGAACGAGATGTTTATATTAATAAAATTGCAGATACAATCGAAGAAAATGCAGAACAACTCGCCAATATAATAGTCAACGAACAAGGTAAACCATTACAACTTGCACATATGGAAGTAGGTGGCGCAGTCGCTTGGACTCGGTATGCTACCAATATCGACATTCCGGTTGAAGTTTATCAAGAAACAGATGACAAGCGCATTGAAGGTAGACGTAAACCAATCGGCGTTGTCGGCTCCATCACGCCATGGAACTGGCCATTAATGATTGCAATATGGCACATAATACCGGCACTTAGAATGGGTAATACGGTTATTAGCAAACCCTCTGAGTTGACCCCTATTAATACCTTACGCTTAGGAGAACTACTTCAAGATGTATTGCCTGCAGGTGTTTTTAGTGTGGTGTGTGGTGATGGAAAGATTGGCCAAGCAATGAGTGAACACAAAAAAATTAATAAAATAGTGTTTACTGGCTCAACCTTAAGCGGCCAACGTATCATGAAATCAGCAGCAAATAACCTTAAGCGTTTAACCCTAGAACTTGGCGGTAATGATGCAGCGGTGATTCTACCCGATGCCAACTTAAGCAAACTGGCTGAAGCTATTTTTAATACGGCATTCATTAATATGGGGCAAACATGTGCCGCTATTAAACGAATTTATGTACACCAATCGCAACATGATCAATTATGTGAATTACTCGCTGAAATAGCGGATAAAAATATTGTTGGTTCAGGTTTATCAGCTGATACCACCTTTGGTCCAGTTCAGAATAAAAATCAGTTAGAAAAAGTTATTTCACTGGTTGAAGATGCTAAATCCCATGGCGCAACTATTTACGCCGGAGGCAACAGATTAGATACTCCAGGTTACTTTTACCCCCCTACTATTGTAGGTAATGCAAACCATGGAATGCGAATTGTTGATGAAGAGCAGTTCGGGCCAGTTGTTCCTATTATTAAATACACTGACGTTGATGATGCAATTCAACAAGCTAACTCTTTAGAGGTTGGTTTAGGTGGTTCAATTTGGGGAGATTTAGACTCAGCAATGCAATTAGCATCAAAATTAGATTGTGGGACGGTTTGGATCAATGGTCATGCTGAAATTCTACCCCACGTCCCATTTGGAGGCTGCAAAATGTCAGGCTTTGGTGTTGAATTTGGGCTAGAAGGTTTATTAGAGAATAGCTTGCTGCAAGTAACCAACATTAATAAAATTTAATATAAAACTCACTCGATAATGTTTCAGTTATGATCATTATCGAGTGAATTTAATTAACTTAGATTCCCACGAATACCACTCTACCCGAGCTAATTCAATAGTCAAAGTCAGTGAAAATCAACTTATAGAATACAGTTTGCACCATAAACTTTATTGACTAACTCAATCTTACTACTCACTTGTAATTTAGAAAATAGATGTTGTAAATGCGTTTTTACGGTCGGTAAGCTCGATTTGAGATTTGATGCAATGGTTTTATTTTGCAATCCTTGAATAGCCAGTTGAAGAATTATTTTCTCTTTATTCGTTAAACCATACTGCAAGCAAAAATCCTCATAGCTAATCTTAGTATTATTCTGTAACTGCTTATTTAAAGTGAACTCTATATATCGTTGTAGACCTACTAATCTGGCTAATTCATTTTTATTAAGTTCTTCAGAGTTTTTGTTGAAAAAAAGTGATGAGCCACCAATCATGACACCATCTTGATAGTAGAATAATTCAATAATGTCTCTTACATCCCATTGCCTAACAAAATCAGAATAATAGGTATTATCGGCCTGCTGCGCTCTCGGAACC
>NZ_JALAAC010000038.1:0-38990 GCF_037546855.1 Vibrio sp. 1-Bac 57
GACTTTATTATAAAAGATGAAGGTAAGTGGCGATTAATTTCAATTAAAGAAAATAACAAAAACTATAATCACGCGCTTGAATTAGCAGTGCAGGTTATTGACAATAAAACACCCGATAAATACATAGCAACGCACTCACTGATTAACGAATTTGATGATAAAGAATTAGGTGTAGCAATGCATGGCTTACGCGCTAACTTTGTGGCGTTATTACAAGAACAATGGTGGAAGTTTTTATTTCTAGCTGCATTAACACTATTGTTATCGCTTACTAGTGCTTATTTTATCGCAGCGTCTATCAGCAAACCGATCAAACGCTTAGTTACTCAAGCAAAAGTGATTGCTAGTGGTGATTATCAGCAAAAAGTGTCGTTAAAAGATAAAAACGAAATAGGTCAACTTGCTGAAGAATTCAATCAAATGCAAGCGGCAGTATTATTACGAGAAGAAACGATCACCCATAGTGCAAATCATGATCCTCTCACCGACTTACCGAACCGTAACTTGCTTAATAAAACAATTAACCAACTGATTGCACAACAACAAAGCTTTCAAGTTTTTCATTTAAACCTGAGCCGTTTAAATGACGTAAACGATACATTAGGCCGTGATGTTGGTGATAAAGTGATCAAAGAACTTGCTGGTCGTTTACAGCGTTTATACCAAAAAACTAATTTAAAAGCGTTAGCTCATATAGGGGCGGACGAATTTGTTTTGTTGGCAGAAAACATGAATGTCGATGAAATTATTACGCAACTCAATGTTGAGCTGGAGCCTACATTTAACTATCAGGGTATTAGTTTACACTTTCAAGTTCGAGTTGGTATTGCAGTTTATCCAGATCATGCGACTGACGCGAAGTCATTATTACAAATGGCTGTTATGGCACTTCACAGTGCAAAAAAACAAAGTAAATTAGTACAAATATATCACCCAGATCTTGATATCAATACAGTTGAACGTTTAAATTTAATCAATGATTTAAAGCAAGCGATTCCAGCAGGGGAGTTAGCGTTACATTTTCAACCTAAAATGTGTTTAAAAACCAGAAAGGTAACCCATGCCGAAGCCTTAGTTCGCTGGGAACACCCTACTTTAGGTATGATCCCACCCGATAATTTCATCTATATTGCAGAGCAAACAGGTCAAATTAAAGCCCTAACCCGTTGGGTGTTTGTTACTGCATTAGCGCAGTACAATGCTTGGAAAATACAAGGCATAGATTTAAATATAGCCATCAATATTTCAGCTGAAAATTTAAAAGAAAGTGACTTCCATCAGTTTATTTATCAAAGCATGATAGCTGCGAATGTCCCAGCTAAAAAAATTACGCTTGAGGTGACGGAAAGCTCAGTGGTAGAAGATCCTGAAGCAGCGATTAAAGTCTTAGCTGAGTTTAAAGATTATGGAATGAAAATATCTATTGATGATTACGGAACTGGCTATTCCTCATTAGCACAATTAAAGCAATTACCCGTACATGAATTAAAAATAGATAAATCATTTATCCAAAATATTGAAAATGATGAAGACGATCAAATCATAGTACGCTCGACTATCGAACTTGCCCACAATATGGGATTGCATGTAGTAGCTGAAGGCATAGAAGATGAGTTTGCATTAAATTGGTTATCAGATAATGGCTGTGAATTAGCACAGGGTTATTACATCAGCAGGCCTAAACCAGCAATCGACTTAACACCCTGGTTATTAACTCACTTAAACATTAAAGAAATTAAGGGAAGTACGTGATTAATACGGGTATTAAGTCTTTACATCTATTATTGCTTGTTGCTTGCCTTCCTATGCAGGTCGTTATTGCTGCGGAATATAATGCTCATGGCATTTTAGACTTTAGAGTTAACCACATTAACTCCTCCGGTCAAGGCTATCTAACGGGTGGGCAAGGTAAATTAGGGCTAGGTGATGGAGTACATTTTTCAGCTGCACAAATAGGCGCAGATTTATCTGTATCATGGGATAATGGCCTAAGTGCTCATGGCGTCTTTAATGCTTATCCGGAAGCTTCTAATGATGGAGAAAAATCCGTCTTAGGATTGACTGAGATCTACTTAAAATTCCGCTCTATACCCAATAGTGCCGGTTATCGCCTACAAACTAAAGCTGGTCTTTTTTACCCTGAAATCTCACTTGAAAATAATGCCTATGCGTGGGCAAGTAAAGATACCTTAGACTCCTCTACATTAAATACCTGGATTGGAGAAGAAATTCGAGTAGTCGGCACAGAAATAAAAGTAACGCGGTTAGGTCGAATAAATAATGATAAATATGACCTATCATTTTCAGCAACAGCCTTTGTCAATAACGATCCAGCAGGGGCTTTATTAGCTTGGCATGGTTGGGCAATAAGTAACAGGCAAACTCTTTGGAATGAACAACGTACATTCCCGTGGTTTCCAGCTCGTGAAGATGGAAAAAACCTAGCAGGACAAGCGCATAAATCAGATCCTTTTTTAGAGCTTGATAATCGTGTTGGATACCATACACGAGGCGAGTGGAAACTAAGAGGGAAAGGCTCAATATCAGCAGGTTATTATGATAATAGGGCCATCCCCTATAAAGTAGTCGATGGTCAGTATGGGTGGCGAACACGTTTTTATCACTTAGGAGCACGCTGGCGTTTGAGTGATAATTTATCCTTAACCGCACAGTACTTGTCTGGCGATACCTTGATGAAAAGTCAAGCAAAAGAAGATGTGGTTAATAATGACTATGCCAGTGGTTTTGTTGCTTTACATTATAATTGGCACGCTTTAGTCGCCAATAAAAAGCATAAAAGTACACTCAGAGTTGAGGACTTCTCAGTGACTGATAATGATAAAACAGAGGGTGACGATAACAACGAAGATGGCCAAGCATTAACATTTAATCATAGTTACCGATTGAGTAAGCAGTGGTTTTTATCCGCAGAATTCACTGTGATTGACAGCCACCGGCCAGCGCGCTCTTATAGTGGACAACCTGTCGATTTAGTAGAAACACAATGGCAATTTGCAACCCGTTATTTTTTATAAGTTTTGATTCGCGAAAGCATGGTAGCTAATTAATCCATTTCAATTTACAAACTAAGTCGAACAACGTGGCTGCAAAATCACCACCGTAAAGTTTTCCTAAGCTAAATCGACATTTTAGCAATCGCAAACAGGACGTTTGCGATAATGTCAGAATGGCCACGGACGGCCATCCTGACATGGTGCGTTTAAAATGACGCTTTAGATTGGAGCAGAAAACGACTCGGTGTCAGTCTCTTTGCCGCCTTTCTCTTCTGATAAGAGAAAGACGTGTCGCCGATAGGGCGAAATCCCAGTTAATAAATATCAAACAGACTAGCCGAGCGCAGACGAGCCAAAATCTTAAACAAACACATCAAAGAAATGAATTCCTATGGAGAAGAACACCGCAACTGGAACGAGGATAATCTGAGTTTTAGCTACTTGAACAATGCGGACACAATTTATTCGAAAAAGTGGGTCAACTAATTAATCAATTTTAGTCTGCAAATTAAGTCGAACAACGTGGCTGCAACATCGCCACCGTTGAGTTTTCCCAAGTCATCCACTCCTTTTAGCAAAGCCAAACAGGACGTTTGGCTTAAGCTCATTCAGCACATGGATGTGCTGTATGAGCTGATGCGTTAAAAAGGAATTGATTACTTGGATAAGAAAACGATCCGGTGTCAGTCTCTTTGCCGCCTTTCTCTTCTGATAAGAGAAAGACGTGTCGCCGACAGGGCGAAAATACTGGTATTAATAATCAAGCTGCCCCGACGAGCATAGACGAGCCACATAACTCAAAGCATTTATTGCTCGCCTTTGATTTTTAATAAAAAAGGATCTCCAATATTGAGTTCAATACAGCCATCACAAAACCATCACTCACTTTGGACGAACAACCCCAGCGTAAAGTTTTCCCAAGCTAAACTGACATTTTAGCAATCGCAAACAGGACGTTTGCAATAATCTCAGAATGACCACGGACGGCCATCCTGACATGGTGCGTTTAAAATGACAGTTTAGATTGGATAAGAAAGCGCCTCGCTGTCAGTCTCTTTGCCGCCTTTCTCTTCTGATAAGAGAAAGACGAGTCACCGATAGGGCGAAACCGCCGCTAGTAATAATCAAACCGACCCAACGAGCGCAGACGAGCTATAACTCAAGCATTTATTGCTCGCCTTTCGTTTTAAATCAAAAAGGATCTCCAATATTGAGTTCAATACAGCCATCACAAAACCATCACTCACTGTGGACGAACAACCCTAGCGTAAAGTTTTCCCAAGCTAAACTGACATTTTAGCAATCGCAAACAGGACGTTTGCGATAATGTCAGAATGGCCATGGACGGCCATGGACGGCCATCCTGACATGGTGCGTTTAAAATGACAGTTTAGATTGGATAAGAAAACGCCTCGCTGTCAGTTTCTTTGCCGACTTTCTCCTCTGATAAAAGAAAGACGTGTCGCCGATAGGGCGAAATCAATGCTAATAATGATAAAACTGATCAGACGAGCGCAGACGAGTTATGAATCAAAGCAAATCCCAAACCCATCCCCCCATTTTCTGCTGAACTTCAAAACCAGCTTATACTAAATTGACTAAACCAATAAAGTCAGCACAATTAAATAACTAGGTTAAGCCTCAATGCGACAATCAAAAAGGTAATAAGCATGAAAACTAAACCACACACATTCACTGAAAAATTAAGACTAAATATTGTGCGTCATAAAATACAAAACATGTGCGAAAAAAAACGACAAAAAGAACAAAGTGACCCCAATGGATACGATGTTCAAGCCTCCTGTATTGCCATTGCTGATTACGAAAATATTGCATTACAAATTGAGGCCAGAACTGCCGAAGCATTTTTAAACGTTTTAGCTGAAAAAACACAATATGCCCAACAATATTGCGCTTTTCCTGGTGAATTTAATGGAGGTAAAGCCACCTATGGTAGCTTACAAAGCGATCTCCAATATTGGTATGAGCATAAGCTGATCCATTACTCATTGTTAGAATTATTGATGATTGTCGCTTACCAACGCTTGGTCAATAGCAATAAAAAATAACAGGTACTCATGACTTCTATCAATATACAAGACTGCAATTAAAATCTAATAACACCCATAAACTACTATTAACACGCAATAACTAACACTAACACTTAATAACAGTTAAGACTGAACGCCCATGAACCTTTAACGTAAAGACAGGTTCATAGGCTAAATGGTTAGCATTTTAATAGCGATAAATGACGGCAAATACACAATAGCTAACCAGTCAATAACGAGAGCTAACCACCTCATTTAACAATAGAAAATAGCGCGAACAATCATCTATGATGCCTTATAAAAAGGGTAGTCAGTATAGCCTTTATCTGTTCCACCATACAACGACGCGGCATCAACAGGGTTATAAGACCAGTTGTTTTTAATACGCTCAGGAAGGTCTGGGTTCGCTATAAATGGGCGACCAAAACCAAATATATCCCCTTTATTTTCACTCAGCATGTTTAACGCTTTCTCAATTGTGTATTTACCAGCGTACATAATAGCGCCCGTAAAATGCTTTCTCGCATCTTGATAAAATGTTTCAGGTAAATCTGGCGCATTATCCCAATCTGCTTCTGCGAGCGATAAATAAGCAATGCCGATGTCATTGAGTATCTTAATCGCTTCAATATAAGTGGTATGCGGATCGCTCTCTACTAAGCCAAGATAAACACGTTCTTCTGCAGTACTTTCAAATAGCGGAGCAAAGCGAACGCCTACTTTATCTGCGCCCATGACCTCTGTGACGGCATTTGTGACCTCTTTTAAAAAACGCAAACGATTCTCTAAACTGCCACCGTATTTATCGGTTCTATTATTGGTATGCTCAGAGATGAATTGATTTACTAAATAACCATTGGCGCAATGTAGCTCAACCCCATCAAATCCTGCTTCTTTTGCATTAATGGCAGCTTGCTTGTACATACCCACTAAGGCTTCAACTTCAGTGGTGGATAAAGCACGAGGTTGGCTTGGGTCTGCCAAAGCGCCAACACCTGGTGCCGTTTCAATGAAGACTTTAACGGTATCCGATTTCATATCTGAAGGAGCAACGGGTGCCGATTGATTAGGTTGTAAAGTGGAATGCGACACTCTACCTACATGCCAAAGCTGACAAAAGATAATACCGTTGTTTTGATGTACCGCTTGAGTGACTTTTTTCCACCCTGCTATTTGTTGTTCGCTGTGAATGCCCGGTGTCCACGCATACCCTTGGCCTCTTGGCTCAATTTGCGTTCCTTCGGTCACCATAAAACCAGCACCACTGCGTTGTGAATAATACTCAACCATTAAATCATTTGGAATATTACCCGGTTGTGAGCTTCTTGAGCGTGTTAAAGGAGGCAAAGCAATACGGTTTTTTAAGGTGTAGGCACCTAAAGGTACTTCGCTAAAAAGAGGTGAAACTGTCATAAAGAACTCCGAAAAGAGAGAGATAAAAACGAATAAAAGTGAAAAATAATCGCGTCGGTTAAGCTAATTTCTGACGGCCATTACTGATTTTTATTCAAAAAAATAAAGCAAAAAGAAGCGGGCTATTCAAATAGCACAATACTTCTTACTTCGATACTGATCCGCTTAGGCGCGGTTTGGTCATAATTTGGCAGGGTAAAAGCAGAGTGAGGAACACCCTTAACGATTGCCTGTTGATCGCTATCGAACACCTTAAAATTAAGTTGCTCTTGCGCGGTCATATTGGGATAAAAATACCATTGGTGGTGATTATTGAAGCTAAATGCTTCTATTTCGCCGACTCTATCGGGATAAGTGACCTTCATGGTATGGACATCTTTTGTTGAAAAAGTACGCACATCGGCAAAAGCTAATGGGCTATCAACTACTTGTTCAACTAAAGGTATCCAAGTGTTTATAAATTGATAACGGCTAAAGTCATGCTCTGCAAGTCCTTGCTTTTCAAGTTCAAGGTGTAGCCGTTGTTGGGCTGATTGCGCAGTGTAATCATTATGAACGGTTTTAACTGGAGAGCGTTTTTCTGTTTGCTGGACATTATCTTCAACTGAACGAATAGTATGGTCAAAAACAATGCCTTTTAAAGCTCCGGTGATGCTCAGCAAATGGTCAGTTACCTGCGGGTATAATTGAGTAACGAGACACGCTTGGTCAAAATAGTCATCAATCGTATAAGCATTGCTATGTAGTGTAAAACCGTGCTCTTGTATGCTTGGTGCAGGTACTAAGCGACGCGCATCTACAATTGCTAAACTATGTGTATCAATCTTGTTCGCTAATGTTTCAGGGCTTTTATCCGATGCAGTGACATTAAAAGTATGGTCGCTATCGGCATACACGTAATTAATCTTTCCCTGCACAGAAACGGTGTTGTTAGATGGTGTATGTACTGACATTGTGCACTCCTGTTTAATACTCATATTGCTTTAACCACCGCGCATTTGGCGCTTCAAAACTTCAATGAGGGTATGCTAAGCTGTAACAATTACAATTTAAAACAAGTAGTACTTGTTAGGAATACAAATTTGAGTGGTATCAATCGACTGGACATTAAACAATTACGCATTTTGCAGCTGTTATTACAACACCGAAATGTTTCAAAAGTGGCTCACTTAATGGGGTTAACGCAACAGGCTATTAGTGAACAATTAAAAAAACTCAGAAACACTTTTAATGATGAAATGTTTATTAGAACCAGTAATGGCGTTATCCCGACACAAGTCGCTGAAAATATGGAACACAAATTAAATCAAATATTATCTGATATCGACAACCTGATTGCGCCTGAAAATTTTAACCCATCGAGCTTAACGGGGACGTTAAAAATCAGCACCTCAGATTATGCATTAGTGACAGTGTTCCCAAGGATAATAAAAATAATAACCAACCAAGCGCCACAATTAAAAGTCGTGATCAGAGACTTCGAGTCAGATAACTTGCATCAATTAATGGTCACTGGTGAACTTGATCTCGTTATTACCTTCCCTGAATTTATTCCAGCTGATTATCCCAATATGTTGCTATTTAAAGAGCACCATGTGTGCGTAGCAGGGGCCAATTCTGCCCACAAAAATAAACAATACACATTGAAAGAGATCGCCTCCATGCCACAAGTGATTGTTTCACCGTCGAGAGCTAACCTAAAAGGTTCTCATGATGCGTGGTTTGAAAGTAAAGGGCTTAAGCGTAATGTGATCATGTCTGTCCCCAGTTTTTCGTCCGCACCGGATATTATTGAAGCCGCAAATGCCATTGGTTTTTTACCTTCTCGGTTATTACCACACCCTAAAGTCGTCGCACTGAATATTACGGAGCAGCCACCTAGTTTTAATGTTATTGCCGCTTGGCATGCTCGCTCGGAGAATAACCCACTGCATAAATGGTTATTAAGTCTATTAAAAGAGAATTTTTGCCAATGAGTGACTAGCATTAAAACCACTTTATCAGCTCGTTTAATGAGTATGCCGAAGCGTACTTTCACTTTTTAAGGGGCATAAACAAAGTGCAGTCTCAGTATTATGTAACGCAAGACAATAACAAACGTGTGTTGTGAGTTAATTTAAACTATCATTAAAGAGGTAGTTTAATCAGTAAGGAAATAACTGACAATGCATAATAAAATCGCCAAAATATTAGAACAATTAAATGCCGTTTTATTAGGTAAAGAGCAGCAAACTAAATTAGCTTTAGTCTGTTTACTTGCCGATGGCCACTTGCTCATTGAAGATTTACCGGGCATGGGCAAAACAACACTGGCTGGCGCGTTAGCTAAAACATTAGGGTTAGACTATCAACGCGTACAATTTACCAGTGACATGCTGCCCGCTGATATTTTAGGTGTGTCGATTTTTGACAAACAACGTCAACAGTTTAGTTTTCATCAAGGGCCTGTTTTTACACAAGTATTATTAGCCGATGAAATAAACCGAGCCAGCCCGAAAACACAAAGTGCATTGTTAGAGGCGATGGAAGAGCGCAAAGTATCCATTGATAAACACAGCTACTCATTAGGTCAGTCATTTTTTGTAATCGCCACACAAAACCCACAGGATCAAGCTGGAACGTTTCCGCTACCAGAGTCACAATTAGACCGCTTTATGATGCGCATCGAGTTAGGTTTCCCAAATAAAGATGCCGAATTAGCCATGCTTAAAGAGCAAACCGCAGCAACATCAATTAACGCGATCATCGATAGTCAGCAATTACAAACCATGCAAGCGGCGGTAAAAAAAGTACAAGCGAGTGATGCTTTACTCAACTATCTAATTCGCTTAGTAAATGAAAGCCGATATGCAGCCGAGTATGCTAATGCGCTGTCACCGCGTTGTTCAAAATCCTTATTAAATGCCGCGAAAGCCATGGCCTTTATCGAGCAACGAGATTACGTAGTGCCTGAAGATATACAAGCCGTTTTTGCATCGGTGACCGATCATCGATTAAACGGAGTGCACGGCGTCAAGCAAGGTAGCCAAGCATTAAGCCAAACCCTACTCAATAGTGTTGATCCGCTACAATCATGATCGTTCATAAGTTTAAGGCATTAAAAGCAAAATACTTTGAGCGATGGCTTAGCAAACGTATGCCGGCGGTGGAGCAAATTACCCTTAATCGCAGCAATACATTTATTTTTCCATCACGTTTTGGCGGCATGTTATTAGCGACTTGCTTAGTCATGTTTCTGATTGGCACCAACTATCAAAATAACTTAATTTTATTGCTCGTCTTCTTCCTATTAAGTTTTATGGTCACTTGCTTGTTATTCAGCTATCAAAACTTATCTGGCTTAAACCTAACTGCTGTTGCCAGCGACGATCAATTTACCGACCAAGCATCCATCTTTCGTTTACGCGTCAATGCTAAAAAAGGTGACGCACAACAAACACAGTATTTCTTTAAAAACAGCACCTCAAATATTAACAGCGTGGTCGACCAACAAAGTGTTCAACTCTTTGCCAAAAGCACACAACGCGGCTGGTTTAAACCGGGACGAGTAACAGTGCAATCTTATTATCCTTTTGGCCTATTTAAAGTATGGACTTATTTAGACTTTGGGTTTTCTTGTTTGCTCTATCCTGCACCCCTTGAGAATAAATTACAGAACATCACCTTAAGCGGAAAAGAGACCGACTTAGGCGGACATCAAAAGAAAGTTGGCTTTGATACGTTTAATCATTTAAAACCATTTCAACAGGGCGAATCCTTAAAGTCGATAGCTTGGAAACAAGTCGCACAAGGTAAAGGCTTTTTTACTAAACAGTTTGAGCAAGAAATAGGCGGCGATGTTTATCTATCGTTATCCGCTTTAAAAGGCGTCAGTCTAGAAGATAAACTAGCAATGCTCACTTACCAAGTGATCAACTACCAACAACAGGGCGTTCGTTATGGGCTAGACCTTGGGCAAGTAGTGATAAAAGTTGATACCGGTGCTAGCCATAAAACCACTTGCTTACGCGCCATTGCCCTATACGGACTAAACAATGCTTGAGTTCTTAACCCGCCAAAGCTTATCGCTTATCCTGTTAAGTTATGCCTTGATCATGGTGTTATTAACGGACCAATTACACAGTGTGATGATCATTTTTGGTCTCTTGTGTGCGTTATGGCGAGTGGCTGTTTTTACTGGGCGTGTCGCGTTATTAAACAAACTAATAACCAATATTTTTACCCTTATTTGCAGTGCTCTAGTAATTGCTTTGGTCTACCAACAGGGCATGCTAAGCATCCTAGTACACCTTGTTGTCTTAGGCTTTAGCTTAAAATTTCTTGAGCTTAAATCAGTGCGAGATGTGCACTTTTTTGTCAATACTGGGTTTGTTTTAGTCGCGCTGTTTCTGGTGTTTAATCAAAGTATGCTGATGGCAGGAATCGCCATGGTTAGTACACTTTTATTATTAACTATTCTGTTATCACTCCACGCCAAAGCCTTAGCAAGTTATCAACAGTTTAAGTTATTGAGCAAAGCGGTGTTACTTAGTATCCCCTTGGCCGTTGTGTTATTCGTCGTATTACCCAGACTCCCTTCAATGTGGAAAATGCCACTTCAAAACAAAGCAACCACAGGGTTAAGCGATAGCGTCAGCCCTGGTAGTATTGCTGAGTTAAGCCAATCTTCTGAACTTGCCTTTAGAGCCAGTTTTGATGGCAAAATACCCGCAGCTGCAACACGTTATTGGCGCGTCCTCACCTTAGATCATTTTGATGGCAAAACTTGGACCCAAAGCTCGCAGCTTAAGTACCAAGAACAACAGGTAAAAATAGGAAAAGGGCCGATATTTAATCGTGGCAGTTTACAATATCAGAGTAAAAATACTCGCGCGAGTACGCAGTCAGCAGCGACTAAAGAAAATAGCTACCAGATAATCATCGAGCCACATTACAAACATTATTTGCCAAGCTTAGATTTTGCAAAGGCAACAGCTGGGCGCGTTTTATTAAGTGACTATAGCCTGCGTACGCTAAAGCCAGTGTTCAAACGTCAAGCCTTTACCATCGATCAATTTAACCAAGTTGACCGCATATTTCAGTCACCACAATCTCTTAAACAGTTTCTGCAATTACCCAAAGGCGGCAACCCAAAAACAAAAGCTTGGATAGCAACACAACAAGCATCAGGGTTAGATAGCTACAGCATACTAGCGAAATTATTAGCAAAATTTAACCAAGAAAACTTTCGTTATACGCTACAGCCAGCCCTATTAGGCGAACAGCAAATTGATGACTTTCTGTTTACTTCACAGGCTGGGTTCTGCGTGCATTATGCCAGTACCTATTTGTATGTTGCCAGAGCATTAAATGTGCCTGCACGTATGGTCACGGGATATTTAGGCGGGGAATTGGACAGCGATAGCGAATTCTTAAGTGTGCGCCAGTACGATGCCCATGCATGGGTTGAAATATGGAAGAATCAACAATGGCAACGAGTTGATCCCACCGCTTATGTCGCACCTGAGCGAGTAGAGCAGGGCATAATGCAAGGGTTGGACGACCAAAGTGAGTTTTTATCGGGGCAATATTTATCAATACACCGCTGGCAAGCGAATCCGTTCCTTAATCAACTAAGAAGCGCCTTTGCCAAAGCCGATTACCTGTGGGCAGTGTGGGTAATAAATTATGATAATGAAAAGCAATTTAAATTATTACAAAACTTACTCAAAGGATTACCTTGGTTAAATCTCTCGATATTGATTTTGTTATTACTATTGTCAGCGGCCAGCATATTAATACTCTGGGTATTTAAACCATGGCAAACTGAAAAAGTACCTAGTGAAGATCGCCTATTTAACAAACTCTATCAAAAAAGCACACAACAGCACCTAATAAGAGAAAAGGGCCAAACCGTTGCCGACTATTGCCACGCACTCAGTCAATTAAAAGCAGAACCACAGACGTTAATTGACTTTGCCAAGCTGTATAACCAAATTAAATTCAAACCTAACTTATCCGCAACACAACGTAAAAGTTTGTTAGTAGAGTTGAGTGAATTGCAGAAAAAAATAAGTAAGCAGTTTTAAAAAATCTTCCTATTTGCATAGGAATTGAATTGAAATAAATACCAGCGAGAGTGCCTAAAAGAAAGTGATGTTAGTGCTTTGAGATTGTGATGTTGATATCTCGAGGCACTAACATTGATAGTTTAGAATAGTAGTACTGTCAGGTTATAGTTGAGTGCTCTACTAAGCATTATCGAAATATAACCTGCCAAAACCCGTGATCGTTCCTGTAAATAAATTCTATAATTTACACACTATATTTTAAAAGAACCTACATGTTTATCCAACGTCTGAGCTAGTGCAGTTAAACTGCGACTAGTGACTTCTAATGCTTGGCTAGCACTTGCACCTTCGACAATTGAGTTATTAACCGTATCCATATTTATATTGATTTCGTTTGAAACGCTTGACTGTTCTTCTGTTGCTGTTGCTACTTGAGTATTTAAATCTAATATAGCGATCACTTGATTCGATATTCTCACCAAAGCTTGCTGCGCTTCAGCAGTAGCTTTTGAACCTTCATTCGTTAAAGACTTGCTTATTCCCATCGCTTCTACAGCACTTTTAGCTTCATTTTGTAGCTGGTCAATCATCTTCTGTATTTCACCCGTTGACTTCGCCGTTTTAGTTGCTAGGTTTCTTACTTCATCTGCTACTACTGCAAAACCTCTTCCTGCTTCACCTGCTCGAGCTGCTTCGATTGCTGCATTTAAAGCAAGTAAATTAGTTTGTTCAGAAATTCCATTAATCACCTCAAGAATAGAACCTATAGATTGAGTTCTATCCGCTAAAGAAGTAATAACTTGAGAAGTATTGTTTATTTCTTCAGATAGATTGTGAATAGTGCCCGCAGCTTCCTTCAATATTTTATTACCTTCCTGAGTTTCTTTATTCACATCTTTAGCTGCGTCGGCTGCATCTGACGCATTTGATGAAATTTCATTGATAGTAGCGATCATTTCGTTCATTGAAGTCACGACTAATATCGATTGCTCACTTTGTTGTTCACCTCGAGACAGTGAACTTAATGCTTGATTCCTAACCTCTGTTGCAGAGTCCCCCAATTGCAAGCCAGTCTTAACAACTTGAGTAATGATTTCATTAATACTGCTAGCAAACGCGTTGAAAGCGATGGATATATTTGCAATTTCATCATTACCTTTAATAGGTAGCCTAACAGTAAGATCACCATCACCTTTAGATATATCTTCTAACGCAAGTTGTAACCCAGAAAGCGGTTTAAAAAGGCGATTCATTATCCAAATCAAGATGCAAATACAAATGATAAATATCCCTGAAATTGTAACTAACTGCGTCATTAATATATCAGCAGCTGCTTTGCTTACTTCTGTAATTGGGATACCGATATCTACCGTTCCATAAAGTGCACCGTTTACATATATAGGTGACATGATGTCATAAACCCATACTTTTTGTACGTCCGCATACCATTTTGAGTATTGAGAAATCCCTTGAGTTGCCCCTTTTACGGTATAGCTGTCATCATAAACTTTATTGAGCTTTTCTTTGTCACTATGAGCAATGGCTTTCACTTGTTTATTAATGACAATCGCATAGGAAATATCAGGTCGACTTTTAAGGGACGTCACTAAGCTTTGTAAATCAACTTCTGGTTGAGATGATTTTTCGAGAACATATTCAACATTTTTAACCAATAAAGAAGCTTGTTGTTGAGATTTTTTTAAAATAATTTTATCTATCTCTTGATTAGAGATATAAGACGTTGAAGCAATGCTAGTGATTGCTGCAATCACAAACATGGCAAAAACCACTATCAGTATTGTTTTTTTCATTGGGTTTATTCCTGATGTTATTAATTATTTTCAATTGGTGGTGGGATACATCAAAACTTTTTCATTCGACGCAAATTTTCTAATAAGTTACTAGAGTTTACTTAGTCTTATTTAATCATTTGCTTTTTAAATTGTTGTTTTGAAAGCCTTACCGTCCTATAGCTAGGAAGAGAGTAGTGCAAATTAAAAATAAGTATAGTAATAATAATTAAAAAGATTACTCATCCTATATGTTGTGATTTGATCTGTAATTTTTAAGCTTTATTTGTGGGGGAAAGCGCTAACCGTATTGCCTTACAATATTAATAAGTGGTTTAAGTAATTTGTTTGTTTTTAGCGCATAAATTCAAAGTAAAAGAGATGTGAATTGCTTTTTTGAATTATTGTTAATTTATTCAGCCTATTAGCGTTCCCAGCGTTACTTTTTTGTGATAAAACTAATAAAATGTATGTGACTTATCTATTTGAATTAAAGTGTGTTCCATCAATCTATTTCCTTTTTAGATATTAAAGCTATTAAACAAGATAGGTCACTCTATTATTCTATTCTGCTTCTTTGGTATAAGTTGCACCCAAATGCCAAGCAAAAATCAATTTTAATTAGGTAAGTCGATGTCTGAAAGCTTTTACGATAAAAATGCAGAGCAATTAGCTGAGTTGTATTTATCTAAAACGTTCGAACAAGTACATCAGTCGTGGCTGAACTATTTAACACCGGTATTAAACAAAAAAGATGCACGTATTTTAGACTTAGGTGCTGGTGCCGGCCGCGATAGCAAATACATGGCAGAGCAGGGAGCAAGCAATAATGTATCAATCACCGCGATTGAACCTGCATTAACCCTTGCCCATTTAGGCAAGCAACAAACGCAATGCTTGAACGTTCGTTGGTTACAAGATTCACTCCCCGATTTAAATGCCGTTACCAAACAAGAAGTCAGCTTTGATTTGATTCTACTCAGTGCAGTATGGATGCATATTCCTGACTCACAACGGTCACGTTCATTACGTAAACTCGCTAACCTACTAAAACCCGGCGGTAAACTCGTTATCTCATTACGTCACGGTCCCAGTGGTGACGAACGTAATATGTTTGACGTGTGTAGCGACCGATTATTACAACGTAGTAAAAAGTTTGGTCTATTACCTTTATTAGTCACTGAAAATCATAAAGATGTTCTTGAAAGAGAAGCGGTTAGTTGGCAAACGGTGGTGTTGCAATTACCCGATGATGGCAGTGGCGCATTCCCTTTTATTCGTCACGTGGCGTTAAATGACGGTAAATCAGCAACACATAAATTAGCGTTGATGCGTGTGTTATTGCGTATTGCAGATGGACACCCTGGTGCAGTGATACGCCGTGAAGACAATCGCGTTATCTTACCTGTTGGGCTGGTGGCTTTATATTGGGCGCATCAATACAAAGATTTAATAGACAAACATGAGTTATTTCAAAGCCCCAATAAAAATATCAATATGGGGTTTATGAAAGCAGATGGTTGGCATCAATTAACTCATCTGCAAGCTTCTGATTATCGCATAGGTAATTTGTTTACAGGTGATAATGCAAAAGCCATGTTTAAAATGCTTTCCGCCAGTGTCAGTAATATTAAAAATATGCCCTGTAAATACATCACATACGCAAATAGTGAAAAAAGTGTATTTGAAGTTGATAGCAAAGTAGTGCGTGCTAGAGATAGCCTTTTTTTAGATCTATCGACATTAAATGAATGGGGAGAGTTTTCATTACCTGAGCATTTATGGATAGCGTTCAGTCGTTATGCTTGCTGGATTGAACCTGTACTTATTTCTGAGTGGGTGAAAACCATGGCAAGTTATCAAGGCAACCAACAATACCAAGCACCTGAACAACAGCACACATTATTTAATGCCTTAAATTGGTTAGAAGCCAAGCGAAATACGACAGAAGTGCGCAATCGTTTTGAAAGCCTCAAGCAACAACAAGGAGCTCAACATAACTGTGTATGGACAGATAAAAGTCTACAGAAGCAATACGCTATCGATCACTGTATGCCATTTTCCCGTTGGCCAAATAATGACTTGTGGAATTTATTACCATCAGATGTCAAAGCCAATGGACAAAAAAGTGATCGCTTGCCAACTGAAACTAAAATGAAAAACGCTAAACAACGCATTACTGATTGGTGGCAAGATGCATGGTTAGAAGCTGATGTAGAGTATGTATCAAATAATGAATCAAACTTTTATGAGTTAAAAGAAGTAAATAATCGCCAACGCTTTTTTGCCGAAGCGAATATCGCATTACCGGGATTAGGTGTAAGCAACAATTCAGTTGATGATCTCTTTGAAGCTTTATTGCTACAAAGAGGGCGCTTGAAAGAAATGCAGCAATTAAGGGAGTGGTGATGTTTACCGTTTTTAAAAAATACATTATTAAAAGTTTTAATGTTAAGGGCCAACTAAAAAATATGAATTATATCCCTCCTCTCGCAGTATCATTTGTGTGGAATGGTACTGATGAAAAGTCAGTAAATAATATTTTAGATGTAATAAGTAATCAATTATCACGTTCGGTAGATAATCCTTTTTCTAGAGGTTTGGACGTTCCTATATTTTTTTATAGATCTGAAAGTGAAGAGACGGTTCCATTATCCACTCCTACTAATAAAGCTGAAAAAAATTTAATAATCGCTTTCACAAGCATTAATACAGCTTCAAGTTTAGATTGGAAAAAATATCTTAAAAATATACAAAGCCAACCAGATTTTAAGTTAATAGGTGTATCCATAGATAAAGTAGGATTAAATCATGCTACAGAACTCAACGGGTTTAATTTTATTCGAGCTTTTGACTGGACAGACGAAAATAAAGCACTTCACGTTACATTAAGTGTTTTACATGAAATTTATCGACTTGGTTATTCCTTACCGGATAGTAAAGCTTTAGGACAAGATTCATCTATTAAAATATTTTTAAGTCATGCAAAGGTAGGCAAAACAGGTATACAACATGCTGAAGCAATTAAACTTTATATAGATAAAACTAACCTTACTAATTTTTTTGATGCTTCCACAATATCTCCCGGCTTTGATTTTGGAAAAGAAATCGAAGGCCATATAACAAATTCAACTTTATTAGCAATTTTAACAGATACATACACTTCAAGATTTTGGTGCCAAAAAGAAATAATTCATGCCAAATCATTAGATCGTCCTATTGTTATACTTAATTCTTTAGAGCTATATGAAGATAGAAGTTTTCCCGAATTGACAAATGCTCCTGTTGTTCATGTGCACTCAACCCCTCTTACAGATGAAAGCATATTAATAACTTTAATTGCTTGCTTGGTTGAAACAATCAGACAGAATTACGTAATTAACAATTTGTTGTGTTACCAAAGAGGAGGATTGATTGATAAACATGCTCAAATTCTTTCTAGGCCTTTGGAATATAGGAAAGCAATACTAAACATAGATAAAGGGATAACTAAATATTGTTATCCTGAACCACCAGTTTATAGGGATGAGTCATCATGGCATGAGATACTTGGGGTTTCAGCTTCAACACCACTTTGGCAGGAAGACCAGCTAAAAACATTATTATCTATGAAAATCGGAATTTCAATCTCTGAATTTTCTACGTTGGATAATAATGATTATGAGCAAAATTTACCCTCTAATACTTTAACTAAATTATCACAAGAACTCGCACGACACCTCTTTTCTAGAAGCTCTACACTAATCTATGGCGGTGATTTAAGACCTGATGGTTTTACCGAATTTATTTTAAATGAAGCTGCTGCTTTAAAATATCAAAATCAAGAACTAAGTGCAGTAGTTGAAAATCATTTAGCTTGGCCTTTGCACCTTTTAGATAAAGATAAAATCAAGGAATGGAGAGCCAATAATTTTGAGATAATTAAAACCGTGAAACATCAACCACCAGAAGATATTGAGATCACATTCCCTCGTGATAAACCTTTACAACCATCTACACCAGAAAATAACTATATCTGGTCGCGTTGTTTAACGGAAATGAGAAATCTTAGTATTGATTCATCTCACGTTAGAATATGTGCGGGAGGTAAAAGAAGTAAATATAAAGGGGCAATGCCCGGAGTACTCGAAGAGATAATTCTAAGCTTATCGAAAAACAAACCCATATTTTTAATTGGTGGTTTTGGGGGAATTGTTCATGATGTTTGTAAACTTTTATTAGAGACTTCTATAGAGGAGCCTTTAACAGAGAAGTGGCAGTTGGAACAAAATGAAAATTATGGTGAATTACAAGAATATGCAAATAAGTTCGATAAACGGGTAATGTATGATGAGATAGTAAATACCATATCGGCTACATCGGTCAATAAATTAGCTGTTGCTTCAGGACTTCGTGTAGAAGAATATAAGCAATTAATGACTACACAGTTTATAGATGAAGCCATCTACCTCTGTTTAAAGGGTTTAAAACAAATAAAGAATAAATATGATCACAATTAATAATCAACAATCAATAAAAACTAGCTGTGGTTACGACACCTTTTGGAAGTTTGCATACGAACGACAAAACATTTTCATGAAAAGGATACAGGGAGAGCGATCGAACTTAACCAAGGATGATGTTTTACAGAACTTTAAGTTTACAAATACCTATAGGGCTTCAGATAGAGTTAGTCAGTATTTAATTAAAAATGTAATTTATACTAAAAAATTTAGTGTTGTTGACACTGTATTTAGAATTTTTTTATTTAAACTGTTCAATAAAATAGAGACTTGGGAGTTATTAGAAAAAACATTTGGTGAAATTACTACTGAGACGTATTCATCCTCAAGATATATTCAAGCTTTAGACAAAGCCATGGATTCTGGCATCAGAATCTACTCTAACGCCTATATGATGGCTTCAGGATCAAAAGCATTTCCTGTTAAAAGAAAGCATCATGCTCACTTTTTTCTTTTGGATAGGATGCTCAAGGATGAACTTCCTCAGCAATTAGAAAGATGCCACACTATGGAAGCTGCATACAATCTAATCCTCTCATACCCTATGATAGGTAATTTTCTAGCATACCAATATGTTACTGATGTTAACTATAGCGAAGTCACCTCATTTTCCGAATGTGAATTTACAGTTCCTGGTCCGGGTTCAAAAGATGGTATCAGAAAGTGTTTTGAAGATAAGGCCGGTTATTCTGACTCAGATATTATTAAGTTAATGACAGATAAGCAGGAATATGAATTTGAAAGACTAGGATTAGACTTCAAATATTTGGGAAATAGATCCTTACAATATATAGATATTCAGAATATTTTTTGTGAAACCGATAAATATTGTAGGGTCGTTCATCCTGAGCTTGAAGGTTATTCTGGCCGTACAAGAATCAAGCAAAAATTTAAAATAAATAATAAACCTATCGACTTATTTTACCCACCCAAGTGGAATATAAGGATGTAATCATATGGATTTAGATGAATATCAACAGCGAGCTGTCGAAACAACCCACTTCAAATTAAAAGAAGATAATGGAAAATTTATAACTTTAATGGGGCTTGCAGGGGAAGTAGGTGAG
Source organism: Vibrio sp. 1-Bac 57 (assembly GCF_037546855.1). Classification (NCBI taxonomy): domain Bacteria; kingdom Pseudomonadati; phylum Pseudomonadota; class Gammaproteobacteria; order Vibrionales; family Vibrionaceae; genus Vibrio; species Vibrio sp. 1-Bac 57. The sequence continues at coordinate 19,888 of NZ_JALAAC010000038.1, forward strand.
CTGGCAACAGAGTATAAAAAGCAACTTAGAGATGGTGAAGGGTATACTGTTTTTAAGGATAAATTAACTGAAGAACTCGGTGACATATTGTGGTATTTGTCTGCAATTGCTGAACATGAGAACTTGAAGTTAAATGACATTGCGGAGTCCAATTTATTCAAAACTGAAGACAGATGGAAAGATAATGCAGTCTTGTCGTCATCGGATTTATTAGATAAAGATTATCCCTTAAATGAGCAAATTCCACGAACTTTTTCTGTAACATTCCAAGAGGTATCGCACAAAGATCTACAAAAGTATATTAGTGTTACTTGGGATGAAGGCACTTTTGGCGATCATTTAAGAGACAACTCCTATGATGCTGATTTTTATCGCTTTCACGATGTGTTTCATCTCTCATATGCCGTTATCTTGGGCTGGTCTCCTGTAGTGAGAGGACTTATGAAAAAAAAGCGAAAGTCTATTTTTAAAATCGATGAAGTTGAGGATGGAGGTAGAGCTGTCGTCATTGATGAAGCTATTTCATCATTAGTATTTGAAAATGCTAAAAAACATAGTCACTTTATAAAACAGCAAGTAGTTGATTACTCATTACTTCGTACGATTAAAGAGCTAACTAAGCATTTAGAGGTTAACATCAAAACAGGCAAGGATTGGGAAAAAGCAATCTTACTTGGTTTTTCCCATTGGAATAATTTAAAAAAACATAATGGTGGTGTAATTCATTGCGATTTGATTAATAGAACCATGACGTTTGAGGAAGCAAGCAAGGGCAACTTATGAGTAAAACTATTAAAAATGTATTTGTAAGTCACCATCATAAAGATGATGCAAGTGTTGATGGTTTAACTCGATTAGCCGCAAGCAAAGGATTTAATCTAAGAAATAGCTCTATTAGAGCAAAGCCTGAAAATCAAAAAAGAATTGATGCTAAAAAAATCCCTGAACAAACTATAAAACGACTTTTACGAATGAAAATGAGATGGGCTAGTCAATTGATAGTTGTTATTGGAAAAGAAACTCACTCTAGAAATTGGGTTAATTGGGAAATAGAACAAGCACATAAAATGGGAATGCCTATTATAGGTGTATATGAAAATGGTTTGTCGGATAAAGTTGATCTCCCTGAGAAGCTTTTAGATTATGCTACAGCGAGAGTTGCTTGGCGGGGAGAATCTATAATTGATGCCCTTAAAGGTGCTAGCACTTTTCAAAATCCTGATGGTACACCTTCAGGTAAAATGCAATCAGGGAATGTTGTATGTTAGTAGATCAAAGTAAATCGCTTTTTATATATAGTGTAACGAGAGATTTAGGCTTCGCGCCAAATCCTTTTCATGGTGTTTGTACTTTAGCAACATGTAAACCCGACATTAGAAAGAAAGCTGTTGTAGGTGATTGGGTTATGGGAATTGGGGGCTCTAAAATGACGCTTCAAAAACGGGGATGTATTTTTTTAATGGAAGTAACAAATAAAATAACATTTGATGAATATTGGAATACCCCCGAATACCAATTAAAAAAAGCTGTCCGAAATGGGAGCAAAGTCCAAGTGCTTGGAGATAATATTTATCATAGGTCTGAAGACGGGGATTGGCATCAAGAGGATTCCCATCATAGTAACTATGATGGCACAATCAATGAAACCAATTTAAAAAGAGATACTGGGAAAACAAATAATGTATTAATTTCCAATAATTTTTTTTATTTTGGGGGGCACGCTCCAGCCATTGATCTAGATGCTATAGGACATGGACGGCAGGTTAGAAATTATCAAGGTTACTCTCTAAGCAACACTGAACCAGTGTTTAAAGAAATCTCAAAATTCATTAAAAAACATGCTAGTGATAAAAATATTATACAAGGTGATCCTGTAGATTTTCATTTGTTTGATAAAAGAGTTGATCAGGGTACGGGGCAATATTCTTAACAAAAATTAATATGATCTTTAATCAACCGCCAACTTAGAGGTCACATACCTTAAATATGCTGGCATGGGATGTTTTAACTTCCACGTAATATCCATTGGTTAACATTTTATAAAATAGCTAAAAATAGGTGAAATTAACCTGTAGTTAGTAATTTATTAACGGAATGATTAAGGATAGTGAATAAAGGAGTTATATGACCGAAACTAATAATAACAAGTCACAAACTAATATTAATGAAGTAAAAAAAAATAACATTGAGCAATCACCCTATAAAAGGCTAATTACTGTTTCTGCATTGATTTTTGCCGCTTGGGGAAGTATTTCTACTGCAGGTCACTTTATTGGCTATAGTTTTTTACAAGGGAAAATAGCTGGCCATGGTTTGGGTGAACATGAACTTATTTTGAGTAGTTTTGAAAGTATCATGCAAGCAGGCTATGCAACAAAAGCAATGTTTAATGAGTTTTATAAAGATGTAACAAACTTTTTGGGGCTGGATATATGGGTTCTTTTTTTTGTTGCAATATTTTTAGGTTGTATACTTAAAGCATTCTTATGGGAATCTAAAAAATCTATTGAAAAAGGAAATAAATTCAATTATTTTTCTAAAAAGTTTATTTCTTTACCCAGATGGCTAAAAGGTATGATTATTTATCCAACAGTTTCATCATTAGGTTTTATGTATTTATTATTTTTAATCCTACTCATCTTTTATACTTCGTGGGTAAGTCTTACCATTGCACATGCAGTAGGATATAGAGCAGGTCAACAAGATATTGCTGTTAAGCATTGTGTCGGGGTTGATTCATTGGATAAAAAGTCCGGTTATGTTGCTAGCTGCACTATGTTTTACGATGCAAAAAATAAACTTTATATTGGTAAAATAATTCATAGCAATAAACATATGACATTATTACAAACCAATACTGAAAGTGTTTTATTTGATAAAGATAGAAGGATCATTACTTGTTCTCCAATTCTAGATATTTCATTAAAAAATGAGCAAGTTAAAAATAATTGTATTGAGATAAATTAAAGGATATGTGTGGTTCCATATTTAAATTTCACCTCTGATAAACAACTACTTATCATAAGGTTTTAAATAGATTTAACGACACAAATTTTTAACGGGTTACCTTTGTTCAGGTTTATTCTGCCGCTTTTTATTTTACCTGTAGTTTTAAAGTCGGCTTGGTTTAAAGGCATGTTAGGCGAGTTTTTGGTTAACTTCTTACTAACCAAGTTTTTACCAAAAGAGCACTATACGTTAATCAAAAGTATTACTCTGCCGACTGATGATGGCACAACACAAATTGACCATATTTTGGTGTCTGAGTTTGGCTTGTTTGTGATTGAAACTAAAAATATGAAAGGCTGGATTTTTGGTAATGCCAATCAAAAGCTGTGGACATGCGGATCTGAGATGGCATTAAGACAAGCTAAAAAAGGTAATAATATAGGCAATCAATTCTGGGGGGGTACTAACTTTCCCAAATGTAGAAAAGTGCTAAACCTATGATTAAAAATGCATTCACTGATTATATTAAAGCAACTAATCTTACTGGTAGCCAAAAAGCAAATTCGTATATTAAAGCGCTCGATATTTTAAGTTTGCTTATTAAACACGAGCCGTATGGTTTTAATGATTGTAAAGATATTTGGAAGGTAGAATCTGTTGAGCGTCTATATCAGCTTTATGTTTTCGTTTTGCAACAGAGTAAAAAGAAAGATAATAATTTATGGGTGATTGATGAACTTCCTAAAAGTTATTTAGCCAATGGTTTTTGTTCTGCAGCATTAAAGTCTTTTATGAAATTTTTGGTTGAATTCAAGTTTGAGAAACGCTTACTTCATAATATAAATGAAGAAGGGGTTCAGGTTCCAATTGATCTACACTACCCACGTTGTTTGCTAGATGGCATTGGTCATGCAGAAGGGCGCGATGTTGTTAGGGAAGTCAATGTTCGCACTAACCAAAATGTATTCAGAAAGATAATACTTCGTATTTATAATCAATCTTGCTGTATTACAGGCTTAAATATTCCAGAAATAAATAGAGCGAGTCATATTGTGCCTTGGGCTGAAAATAAAACAATACGCTTAGATCCTGCTAATGGTCTTTGTTTGTCAGCAACCTACGACGCTGCTTTTGATAAACATTTAATTAGTTTAGATGATGATTATCGAATAATTATAAGTAAGACTATCAATGATTATTATACTTCGAACAGTGCAAATGAATACTTTATTAAAAAACAAGGCATGAAAATAAACCTACCTAATGCTCACAAACCTAACAAGGAATATTTAGAAATTCATCGTAATAATTGTTGTTTATGAATGTCAGTTGATTCAAAGTTAATCGCGATCAGATCTATTATTTATCTTTGTGTCATTAAGTCTGGTGACAAGTTTAAGCTGGAAAACAATAAAAAGTGGATTTATTTCGATTCAATATTGCTATAGCTTTACCCTGCGTAGTTAACTATTGTGTAAACTTAAAGCAAACATCAAAAGCCTTTATATGTTTATAACATAGATAATAAATAAGCTCTGGTCGGTCTAATCGAAGCGTTACATTATCGTTATTTTTTATGTAATTTAGGGTGAAACTCTACATCGTCAATCTACCACTCTCAGAATATATGCAATCTCTTACTTTCCTTATGTTATTCGCTATTGAAAATGAAAGGGTCAGTAGAATAGAAACTGTCATTTTACTTTTTAAAATAACGATATTTTGATTAAGTCGCACTGAGGTTAAATAGTTTAATTTTTGCTTACATTGCGCTTTATCTTACTTTCTCACTTAAATTCCCTCCAAAATACTGTATAACAGTGCTTTTCTGCCAATGTTGATTTTTTGTCTATTTAGGAGTTGTTGTGGAAGTTACTTTATTGTTGTTGCAACAGCTTAGTGTTTACTTGGTGATCACGTATTTGCTGAGTAAAACCCCGCTTTTTATGCCGATGCTTTTCATCTCCGGGCGTAACTCTCACCGTATCGCGTGTTATTTATTGTTTAGTACCTTTTGTATTTTAGGCACTTACTTTAGTTTGTCGATTGAAAATGCGTTGGCTAATACGCGTGCGATTGGTGCGGTAATGGGTGGCTTGATGGGCGGCCCTGTTGTTGGGCTGGCGGTAGGGTTAACTGGTGGTTTGCATCGTTATTCTATGGGTGGTTTTACCGATGTTGCTTGTATGATTTCAACTACCTGTGAAGGGTTGATTGGTGGACTGCTGCATCTTTATTATTTACGTAAAGGGTGCATAGAGAAAATTTTTAGGCCGCTGACTGCTATGGCGATCACTCTGTTTGCTGAAATAGTGCAGATGTTGATTATTCTTATTGTTGCGGAGCCTTTTGATAAAGCTTTGTTGTTGGTGCAATCGATTGCGTTACCGATGATTATTGCAAACTCGGTGGGGGCGGCTTTGTTTATGAGCATCATTCAAGATAGAAAAGCGATTTTTGAGAAGAACTATAATGCGTTTTCTAATAAGGCGTTACGCATTGCGCAGCTTTCAGTTGGGGTGTTCCGCAATGGTTTTGATGCTAAAAGCTGCCAGAAGATTGCTAATATTATTCACCAAGAGACGGGTGTTGGCGCGGTATCTATCACTGATAGAGAAAAGATTTTAGCCTTTATTGGTGTGGGGGATGACCATCATTTATGTGGTACGGTGATCTCCTCTGACTATACTTTACAGGCGATTAAAAGTGGCGAAATGACTTATGCCGATGGCTATTCTACGGCTTACCAGTGTTCTATTCATGAAGATTGTAAGTTAGGTTCGGTGTTGGTGATCCCGTTATTAGAGGCTGATGGACGTGTATTGGGTACGGTTAAGTTGTATGAGCCTAAGCAGAAGATGTTTTCGACGTTAAATCGTAGTTTGGGGGAGGGCTTAGCTAAGCTTATCTCGAATCAAATTTTATTAGGACGATATATTCAGCAAAAGAATTTATTGAATCAATCTGAAATTCGTTTGTTACAAGCACAGGTTAACCCTCACTTTTTGTTTAATACATTAAATACGATTAGTGCGGTGACAAGAAAAGATCCTCAGAAAGCGCGTGAGTTAATTCAGCATTTATCACACTTTTTTAGAAGTAATTTAAAACAAAATATTGATCAAGTAACGGTTAAGGAAGAATTAGAGCACGTGCATGCTTACCTTGAGATTGAGCTTGCGCGTTTTGCTGACCGTTTGAGTGTGCGAGAGAATATTGCCGATGAGTTGTTATCACTTAAAATCCCTACCTTTACTTTACAGCCGCTGATTGAGAATGCCATTAAACATGGTACGTCGACGTTAATTGGTAAAGGGGAGTTGGATATTAATGGTTATTTGCTGGAGCAAGGTAAGGAAACGTTAGTGGTGTTGGAGGTGATTGATAATGCCGGAAACTATAAAACGCCAACGAATATGAATAGCAAAGGGTTAGGGTTGCAGATTGTTGATAAACGTATCAAAAATGAATACGGACAGCGTTATGGATTAACGATGACCTGTGAAACCGGTGTATATAGTAAGGCGACTATCCTTATCCCTCTGCAAAAACGAAAGGAAGCATGATGTTAAAAGCAATTATCATTGACGATGAGCTGTATGCGCGTGAAGAGCTTAACGAGTTATTATTTGAAACGAATCAAGTGCAAGTGATTGAGCAGTGCAGTAATGCCATTGAAGGGTTAAAGGCGATTAATAGTTTGAAACCTGATGTGGTGTTTTTGGATATTCATATGCCGCAAATTAGTGGTTTAGAGTTATTAAGCATGCTTGACCAGGAGACGATGCCGAAGGTGGTATTTGTGACGGCCTATGATGAGTATGCGGTGAAAGCTTTTGAAGATAATGCTTTTGATTATTTGCTTAAACCGGTTGAGAGTTGCCGTTTATTAAAAACGTTAAAGCGGATCAATGCAGAAAGGTCTGAGCTGCCTAATTATGAGCCTATTATTAATAATAAGCTGGAGTTGATCCCTTGTTCGGGGTTTAATCGCATTTTATTACTCACGCCTAATGAGATTGAAATCGCGATGTCTGAGCAAACTGGTGTACATCTGTTAACTGAAAAAGATAAGTTTACGGCTAGTTTGTCTTTGAAGGTGTTAGAAGAAAAAACTGATTTGATTCGTTGTCATCGTCAGTATTTGATTAATCCAACTTGTATTCGTGAGATCAAGTTATTGGATAACGGCTCTGCGGATATTGTGACTAAGTCCGGCCATCATGCCCCTGTTAGCCGCCGTTATTTGAAAGTGATTAAAGATCGTTTTGGCTTGTTGTAAATCAACTAACCTGTGCTGCTAATTCTCTAGGAACAGCGGCAAGGATCACACTTTTGTTATGCTCCCAACCCACGTTATTGCTCGGTTAGCTTGTTATTCTTTGAGTTTAAGTTACCAGTAAAAACCACTTAATTTCGATATTAACCGTTTAAATGTGTATTTGACCACTTAAGCAATCAACTACTGTTATTTAACAGCGGAAGATTATAGTGCCAGCATCAAATTAACTCATTTAAAAGGAATTTAATCATGCTTTGGTTTCTCTTTTGTTTAGCACTGCTCATTGGCGGTTACTTTATTTACGGTAGCTTTGTTGAAAAAGTTTTTGGCGTTAAAAAACAACGTCAGACACCTGCCTATGAAAAACAAGATGGCGTAGATTATGTTGCTATGTCGACTCCTAAAGTTTACTTAGTACAACTGCTTAACATTGCCGGTGTTGGTCCAATCTTTGGTCCTATAATGGGGGCGTTATACGGTCCTGCTGCGATGTTGTGGATTGTACTAGGTTGTATCTTTGCTGGTGGCGTGCATGATTATTTCTCTGGTATGTTATCAGTGCGTAACGGCGGAGCATCGGTTCCTTCTATTACTGGTAAATACTTAGGTAACAATGCGAAACACTTTATGAATGTGTTTGCGTTGGTACTTTTACTGTTGGTTGGGGTTGTTTTTGTTTCGGCACCTGCTGGCATGTTAACTAATTTAATTAATGACCAAACGGATATGACGGTATCGTTAATGACGATGGTTGCGATTATTTTTGCTTACTATGTTGTGGCGACAATTGTACCGGTTGATAAAATCATTGGTCGTTTTTACCCATTCTTTGGTGCGTTATTAATCTTTATGTCTGTTGGCTTAATAGTTGCCGTGTCAGTCTCTGCTGATCATACTTTATTAGGTGATTATGAGATGGGCCAGATGTTCACGAATATGAACCCAAATGACCTTCCATTATGGCCTGCATTGTTTATCACGATTGCTTGTGGTGCGATTTCTGGTTTCCATGCAACACAATCTCCTTTAATGGCGCGTTGTATTGAAAATGAAGAGAATGGCCGTTTTGTATTTTACGGTGCAATGATTGGTGAAGGTGTGATTGCGCTTATCTGGTGTGCGCTTGCTTTATCATTCTTTGGTTCTGTTGAAGCGTTATCTGAAGTGGTTGCAACGGGTGGTCCTGGTGCTGTGGTATACGGCGCGTCTTTTGGTTTATTAGGTGTGTTTGGTGGTATCTTAGCTTTCTTAGGTGTGGTTATTTTACCGATTACGTCTGGCGATACTGCTTTCCGTTCAAGCCGTTTAATCTTAGCTGAATACTTTAATATGGAACAAAAAACGATGCGTAATCGTTTGTTCATGGCATTACCTTTATTCATATTAGGTGCGATTCTAACGCAAGTAGACTTCGGTATTATCTGGCGCTACTTTGGTTTCGCTAACCAAACAACTGCTGTGATGATGTTATGGACGGCAACTGCTTACTTAGCACGTCATAACAAGTTCCATTGGATTGCGACAGTCCCTGCGATGTTTATGACTGCTGTGGTTATTACCTTTATCTTAAACAATTCAACATTAGGTTTTGGATTGGCGATGCAAACATCAACGGTGATTGGTATTTTATCAACTGTTGCGATTACGGTTTATGTGTTAACGAAAGCGAAACGTGAGTTGTTTGTTAATGCAAAAGGTAAGGCTGTTGATGATGATGGTGTTGAAGTAGAAGTTTTAGCACAAAAGAGTTAAATCCCTCTTAACTGATGTGCTAAGCCCTCTTTAAACGAGGGCTTTTTTGTATCTGGTGTTTTATTTGAGGGGGAGGTTGTTACGTGTGTTTTGCGAGGATATACATCTTGTAACTTGCTCGTTCCTCATGCTCCGCGTGGGAATGTGGTTTTTGTTTGAATATAGCTGAGTATAGTTTGAAGTTTTTTTGATGGGCTCGCCTGCGCTGGTCGTGGCTGATTGGTGTTTGTTTTTGATGAGCTCGTCTGCGCTCGTCGTGGCTGCTTGATATTTATTAACTTTCGTTTCGCCTTGTCGGCGACACTACTTTCTTTTATCAGAAAAGAAAGTATGCAAAGAAACTGACACCGAGTCGTTTTCTGATCCAAGTAATCAATCCCTTTTTAACGCAGCAGCTCATACAGCACATCCATGTGCTGAATGAGCTTAAGCCAAACGTCCTGTTTGGCTTTGCTAAAAGAAATCGATGACTTGGGAAAACTTTACGGTGGGGTTGTTGTAGCCACGTTGATTGACCTAGTTTGTTAATTGAAATGGATTGATTAATTGATAGGCTTTTGCAAGTAACTGCATTTACATTGCTTTAAGTTTGTTTTAGAAACTTTGTCGCTCGGCTTGGCTATTTGTATTTAGTTAAATATGGTTTTAAGTTTTAGCTCGTCTGCGCTCGACATGGCTGATTGGTATTTAGTTAGATATGGTTTTAAGTTTCAGCTCGTCTGCGCTCGTCGGGTCGGTTTGATCATTATTAGCAGTATTTTCGCCCTGTCGGCGACACGTCTTTCTCTTATCAGAAGAGAAAGGCGGCAAAGAGACTGACACCGAGTCGTTTTCTGATCCAATCTAAACCGACATTTTAAACGCATCATGTCAGGATGGCCGTCCGTGGCCATTCTGAAATTATCGCAAACGTCCTGTTTGCGATTGCTAAAATGCCAGTTTAGCTTGGGAAAACTTTACGGTGGGGTTGTTGTAGCCACGTTGATTGACCTAGTTTGTTAATTGAAATGGATTGATTAATTGATAGGCTTTTGCAAGTAACTGCATTTACATTGCTTTAAGTTTGTTTTTGATGGGCTCGTCTGCGCTCGGCATGGCTGGTGGTTATTTAGCTTCAGTTTGATTTAGGTTATGGCTCGTCTGCGCTCGACGGGTTGGTTTGATCATTATTAGCAGTTTTTTCGCCCTGTCGGCGACACGTCTTTCTCTTGTCAGAAGAGAAAGGCGGCAAAGAGACTGACACCGGGGCGTTTTCTGCTCCAAGTAATCAATTCCTTTTTAACGCACCAGCTCATACAGCACATCCATGTGCTGAATGAGCTTAAGCCAAACGTCCTGTTTGGCTTTGCTAAAAGGAATCGATGACTTGGGAAAACTTTACGGTGGGGTGGTTCGTCCACAGAGAGTGATGGTTTTGTTGGTGCAATATTTAAGTCTGTAAATAGGGATTAACTGCTTACAGATCAAAATAAAATACTAGAAATGGATGCTTTGAGTTTGGTTGGGGTTTTAGCTCGTCTACGCTCGTCGTGGCTGCTTGATATTTATTAACTTTCGTTTCGCCCTGTCGGCGACACGTCTTTCTCTTATCAGAAGAGAAAGGCGGCAAAGAGACTGACACCGAGTCGTTTTCTGATCCAAGTAATCAATCCCTTTTTTAACGCACCGGCTCATACAGCACATCCATGTGCTGAATGAGCTTAAGCCAAACGTCCTGTTTGGCTTTGCTAAAAGGAATCGATGACTTGGGAGCACTTTACGGTGGTGATGTTGTAGCCACGTTGATTGACCTAGTTTGTGAATTTAAATGGATTAATTAATTGATAGGCTTCTGCAAGTAACTACATTTACATTGCTCTGAGTTTGTTTTTGATGGGCTCGTCTGCGCTCGGCATAGCTGGTGGTTATTTAGCTTCAGTTTGATTTAGGTTTTGTGGTTCGTCTGCCCTCGTCGGGTCGGTTTGATCATTATTAACTTTGGTTTCGCCCTGTCGGCGACACGTCTTTCTCTTATCAGAAGAGAAAGGCGGCAAAGAGACTGACACCGAGTCGTTTTCTGATCCAATCTAAACCGGTATTTTAAACGCATCATGTCAGGATTGCCGTCCGTGGCCATTCTGACATTATCGCAAACGTCCTGTTTGCGATTGCTAAAATGTCGATTTAGCTTGGGAAAACTTTACGGTGGGGTTGTTCGTCCACTGTCAGTAATGGCTTTGTTGTTGCAGTGTTAGATATTGATCTGTGATGAGTTGGTTTATATTGTTGAAAACAAAAAGGGCTAACTGGTTTTTGCCTGTTAGCCCTTTAGGAATGACAATGCTATGGGATAGCAGTGTCTGAAGTCAGTATTATTCTTCGTCGTAATCGTAGTCTAATTCTTCATCATCGTCAGCTTCTAGTGCGCGTGCACGAGCTTCTTCTCTTTTTGCTAAGAATTTTTCATTTGCTGCTTCTTTAGCGGCTGCTGCTTTTTCTGCTTGTGCATTACGTTCTGAGCGACGTTCTGATTTACGTGCGTTGGCTTGCTTTTGTTTCTCTAAAAAGCCAGCTAACTCAGCCGTTGCCCATTCAATGGCCAAGGCTTCAGTTGCAAAACCATCTTGTTGTTTTGAAACACTGCTTCTACGAGCACTAACACGACGGGTGATTTCTGCACTCCAGGTATTAGCGTCCTGTTTGATTGTGTAATCGAACTTTTTTTGTTGGGTCATGAGCTATTCCTAGTTTAGACTTGTGGTTATTTTAGGCGCGCGATAGTAACACAGATTAGTTACAATCATCACCGCTTATTTGTTGTTAATTTTTGCCCATTCAAATCCATCATTACTTTTTATCACTGATGGCTTTTTCACTTCTTTTGGCGCGGGTTCTTGTTGCTTTTTATCTTGTGTCGCTAAGATACTGCGTATTAGCTTAGACGTTTCAGGATGTTTACTGCAAAAGGTTTTTAAATATAAAATCTCAACACGGCTTCTCGCCCAAGGTGTTTGACGTAAAAATTTAAGGCAAGATTTTTGAGTTGGATTATTTAAAAAGCATTTTATCCCTAATTTGTCACCCATCTCTTTCCAGGAATGTTTAGTCTGTAAATCAGTGAGTATTTGAGCTAATTTGATGCCGTATAAAGGGTCATTTGTTTGCATGTGTCATTATCTTATTTATATCGCGTGATTGAGTATGAAGCTTATAGCGTGTCAGCTTACAGCAACTTGAAATTAATGTTTACTTAAATGAAAAGATGGTGCAACTTTTAGTGCATTAGTAACGCTTTTTTAGTGCGAATTAGTTCACAATAGGGCGATGAAAACATATGATAGCGCTGAAACTGATAGCAAGAGGTAGTGATGGCTTATATTCCAAGTAATTATAAAAGTTTAGAACACGATTATCGTGATAAAGCATTAAAATTGTTTCCCTGGGTTTGTGGAAAGTGTACTCGCGAGTTTGTGTATTCAAATCTTAAAGAGTTGACGGTGCATCATATGGACCACGATCACAGTAACAATCCTGCCGATGGCAGTAACTGGGAATTGTTGTGTATTTACTGTCATGACCATGAGCACGATAAATATACTCAGGCAGATTTATACGGTAGTCATGTGGAAGCGGGCGATGAAAATGTAGCAACAGCAACTTATAACCCATTTGCTGATCTACTCTCCAAAATGAACAAATAAACGCTCACTTTATTTCAAATCATACAATGGTTATTTTTTGATTATTGTATGATTACTTTTCCCCTGAAAATTTTTTCTAGCCTCTCCTGTATCGACCTTACCCATATCTCTTTGTTATTAATCACACAAATCGTTATTTTGTATTTGAACTATTTATTGGTTTTTTTGCATATTTATTCACTCTGGCTATATATTTTATAAAATTTGGCTATTTACTTTTGTTTTTGTAGTGATATTTTGTTTCGCCTAATTAACATCTTGTTTACATAATTTGATGTAAGTATCTGATGCTATTAAATAAAATTAAGGAAAATATATGCAGGAAGTAGTAGATTTTTTGAACGGTATTATATGGAGCCCTGCGCTCATTTATTTATGTTTAGCGGCGGGATTATTTTATTCAATTCAAACTCGATTTGTGCAAGTTCGTTTCTTTAAAGAAATGTATACACTATTGTTATCAGGAAAAACCTCTGCAAAGGGAATTTCATCTTTCCAAGCATTATCTGTTTCATTATCTGGTCGTGTTGGTACGGGTAATATTGCGGGTGTTGCAGCGGCGATTGGCTTTGGTGGCCCTGGCGCGGTGTTTTGGATGTGGGTGGTTGCTTTCTTAGGGGCTGCGACTGCATATATTGAATCGACGTTAGCTCAAATCTACAAAGAAGTAGATGACGGTCAATATCGTGGTGGTCCAGCTTATTACCTTGAAAAAGTGACGGGACAGCGCTGGTATGCGGTTATTTTTGCTATCGCAACGATCGCAGCTTGTGGTTTTCTATTACCGGGCATCCAGTCTAACAGCATCGGCAATGGTGTCGAAGTCGCATTTGGTACTGGCACGATGATTGAAACGGGTTTAGGTGTGTTCAGTGAAGCTAAAATAATGACCGGTATGGGCATTGTTTTGATGCTTGGTTTTATTATTTTTGGTGGTGTTAAACGTATCGCTAACTTTACTCAAGTTGTTGTGCCATTTATGGCATTAGCTTACGTATTAGTGGTTTTTGTTATTATCGCGTTAAACATCTCTCAATTACCTGATGTATTTATGATGATTATTGGTGATGCATTCAGCCCAATGGCGGGTGTTGGTGCAGCTATTGGTTGGGGTGTTAAACGTGGTGTTTACTCTAATGAAGCTGGTCAAGGTACAGGCCCACATGCTGCCGCTGCTGCTGAAGTTGAGCATCCTGCACAGCAAGGTTTAGTACAAGCTTTTTCTGTATACATTGATACGTTATTGGTTTGTTCTGCTACGGCGTTTGTTATTTTAATTACCGGCGCATATAACGTTCACGGCATTGGCGATACATTCTTAATACAAAATGTTGCAACTGAAATAGCGGCAAATGGCCCTGGGTTTACACAATTGGCTGTTGAGCGTGTTTTACCGGGTATTGGTAAACCATTTATTGCCTTTGCGTTGTTCTTTTTCTCTTTCACTACTATTTTGGCTTACTACTATATTGCTGAAACGAATGTGGCTTACCTTCGTCGTACATTAAAACTACCTGATTTTACTTTCCTATTAAAAGTGGCTTTAATTTCTGCCACTTTTTACGGTACGGTGAAAACGGCTAATCTTGCATGGGGTTTAGGTGATGTTGGCGTTGGTCTAATGGCATGGTTGAATATTTCAGGCCTATTAATTATCTTCTTTATGGGCAGACCTGCTATTAAAGCGTTAAAAGATTACGAGCAACAACATAAGCTACAACCAGAATCGTACACGTTTGATCCGCTGAAACTAGGTATTAAAGATGCGACTTTTTGGGAAAATAGATTTTCAAAGAACCAAAAGAAGTAATCTTGATATATTAATCTATCGAGCATAGCTAACTTAGGTTCAATTAATTGAATCGTAAAGCCGCCATTTTTGTTAAATAAAATGGCGGTTTTTTATTTTCTGCATTGCGTTGATCTCTGAACCTAAGTCAGTATATTAAGCGTTAACTTTTTATTAAATAAAATGACAATAGGATAACCACCATATGACTACTAAAGCACAGCAAGTTGAATTAGAAGCAGCAGCATTTCGTCGTTTATTAGCACATTTAGATAGCCGTAAAGATGTTCAAAATATTGAGTTGATGAATACGTCTGGTTTTTGTCGTAATTGTTTGTCTAAATGGATGTTAGCTGAAGCTAAAGAGCGCGATATTGAGATGACTGACGATCAAGCACGTGAGCATATCTACGGTATGCCTTATAGTGAATGGAAGGCTAATCATCAATTGCCAGCAACACCTGAGCAAATGGCTAAGTTTGAAGCTTTAAATGCTAAAAAATAGGTTTTTAAGTTAAGGTCAAAATGATTAACCTCTAAGGGGTTAAAAGGGTAAGGTTAAAATTAAAATTAAAATTAAAATCAAAAGCTAAAAGCGTTTAACCACGAAGGCACGAAGGGTGAAGAAGGTAAGGTCAAAAGCTTTGTAAATAATAAATTTGATACCTAAGTTCTTTAGCTTTTCTTCGTGCTCTCTGTGCAGCGGCTTCGTGGTTGCTTTGGTTTTAAGATCAAAATCAAAAGCTGTTAACCACGAAGGCACGAAGGGTGAAGAAGGTAAGATAAAAACCTTTATGAGTAATCAATAAACTCAACCTTTATACATTTATTGTCTTAGAGTTTTATCTTATCTTTGCTGTTTTAGCCTTTCTTCGTGCTCTCTGTGCAGCGGAGCGGCTTCGTGGTTGCTTTGGTTTTAAGATCAAAATCAAAAGCTGTTAACCACGAAGGCACGAAGGGTGGAGAAGGTAAGGTCAAAAGCTTTGTAAGCAATAAATTTGATACCTAAGCTCTTTAGCTTTTCTTCGTGCTCTCTGTGCAGCGGAGCGGCTTCGTGGTTGCTTTGGTTTTAAGATCAAAGTCAAGAGCTGTTAACCACGAAGGCACGAAGGGTGGAGAAGGTAAGGTCAAAACCTTTTAAAGAATAAAAAATTATGCTTTTTATATCCATTCCTTTAAGGTTTTAGCTTTTCTTCGTGCAGCACAGCGGCTTCGTGGTTGCTTGTGTCTTATGGCTATATTTCATTTTCTCGGTCTAACAGTAACTGCCACAATGCTTCGTAATTGAGCATGTTGAGGTGTTTTCTGGTCTGATTGTGGCGCAGCTTATCTTCCGTATTATTATAAGGGCCTGTTGCACACAATTCGCAATAGGCTTCACCTTTATATGCAGCAACGCTTAGCTCTTGTTTTAAAGGGTGTTGCTTATTATCACTCCAGACATAAGTAATGCCTTTAGTATCTTTAACATGTTTATCTCGGTCCACATTACGCACTTTATAACCTGGGAATGCATCAATGTCGAAGTTATGCCAGCCTAAGTATTCAATATCAGTATTTCTGTCTAATGAATTCTCGATGTTCCACTCTTTATAGGGTTTTACATCTTTAGAGGTGATGTAGCATAAACGAGCACCATTAGGATCTAAAAAATGTTCAAAAGAATGAATCAAAAATGTCCGTAATAATTGACGATTTAACGTATTGATATGTACTTCTTTACACTTTTCTTGGAATTCTTGATGCGATTTAAAAGCAGGAATAAGCGGGAATTGAAAAATAACCAGATCAAAATGATGTTTTTTTAGTGCACCCCATGAGCTTGGATCCATCACATCGAAGCCACATAAAACAGGGCATTTTTTTTGTAATAGAGTGTCATAATCATTGACCGCATATTTTGCTAATAAGATCTCGCTATCATCAAATACGGTGGCCGTTAAACTTGATGGCTGGTGGTGTGTTAATAATGAGGCAGAAAATGATAGATCACCGTCACCCACAGTTAATACGCGCCATTCTTTATTAATGATCATGTTTTATTCCTATCTGAAAAATCGCGCGCAGTATAACAAATAGAACGCTGAATACTTATTTTTTACGCTTAAATGAAACGGTTTTGGTAGTCTGAATGTCGAGGTGCATTGGAGTGCCTGAATTTTATTTAGTAGTTACCTATTAGCAACCTTGTGCTATCTATTAAGCGCTTTATGGTTGGTAAAATGAAGATATCGATTTGTGTTATTCACGGATAACCTAAAGCGATAACACTAAAACAGGCTGAAAAAATGTATCTAATCAGCCTGTTTTTCGTTTCGGTGTATTATTTTGACTGTTATGCGTCAGAACTTGTTAATAGAGCATCAAACTTGTCGTTGCCACGTAAATTCTCAAAGTCATCTTCTTCGGCTGCTAATTCTCTTAGTGCGGAGCGGCCCTCTATGGCTTTTTCTAAATCGCTGATTGCTTGATCTTCAACTCCTAAACAAGCATAGGCACAGGCTCGTTGGTAAAATGCATCTTGGTTTTTATCATCCATGTCTAGCACTCGGTTACAAATACTTAATGCCCAATGGAATTCTTTCATTTCCATTGCTGCATCGGCTTTAGAGGTAAGCGCTTCTAAATCGCCGGGTCTGATTTTTAAAATCGCATCATAGGCTGACATTTTTTGCTCAGGCGTTTGGCTTTTTTGAGCACGTAACCATAGATTGTGTATTTCATTTATTTTTTCAATTTCAATGTGGTTATCTGCAATGCGTAATGTTTTTCTGCGTAACTCTTTCTCTAATCGTTGAAACTTTTCTTCATAAGATTCTGCAATCATTTTAATTTGAGTATTTGCTTTCTTGGTGGTGTTAACGCGGATCTCATGTAATGATTTCCAACCAAATAATGCAACTAATGATGCGACACCGGCAATAACATAGAAGAAAAAGTTAACGGTTTGTTCTGCATAACTTAATGATTTATCAGCAACATTTAATTCTCTATCGGTAATTTCAATGGTGAGGCGACGTTCTAAATCTTGTAAATC
Source organism: Vibrio sp. 1-Bac 57 (assembly GCF_037546855.1). Taxonomy (NCBI): domain Bacteria; kingdom Pseudomonadati; phylum Pseudomonadota; class Gammaproteobacteria; order Vibrionales; family Vibrionaceae; genus Vibrio; species Vibrio sp. 1-Bac 57. Next base: position 37,377 of record NZ_JALAAC010000038.1, read on the forward strand.
ATGTCGAGTGGCTTTTAGCTCATCAAGAATATAACGTTCGACCAAGGCTTTTTCAGAAAAGCTAGGGGTTGCGGTATTATTGGTTTTTGATGCGACGGCAGCCAATGATTGCTCTTGTATTTCATTCACAGAGGCTTCATCTACTGATTTCACGTCCGCCCAGCTAACAGTTGAAATGATGCTGCAGAATGACAGTAACAGTGCTTTTCTTGACATGATTTCTTATTCCTTTGGATCTCTTTAAGTAATCTGAAAGTATGACCTATGTCTATATTTTTACAATAGCCAAGGGTAACATTTATCTTGAATTTACGATTAATTACGGGTTGAATAGCTAACCCATTCCTATAGTGAGAATCAACAATGCAAGAGCCTGAAAATAATCAACAAAAGTGGCTATCTGGTTTTATGAAAGAAACCTTCAAAGAGCAAAAAAGAACCCGTCGTTGGGGGATATTTTTTAAACTGTTAACTTTTACCTATTTATTTGTCGCACTTTTTTTATTTATGAACACGGGAGTGTTGGATAAAGAGAAGAAGAATCAACAACCTCATACCGCGATGGTGGTGGTGAATGGTGTTATTGCTGCTGATGAAGAAGCCAACGCTAATAATATTGCGAGTGCCTTAAGAGCGGCTTTTAAAAATGAACAATCAAAAGCGGTAATGTTAGTGATTAATAGTCCCGGCGGTAGTCCAGTGCAATCGGGTTATGTTAACGATGAAATTAAACGGTTACGTGGCATTTACCCTGATAAAAAATTATATGCTGTGATTGCCGAGTTAGGTGCGTCGGGTGGTTATTACATGGCGGTAGCGGCGGACCAAATTTATGCTGATAAATCTAGTTTAGTGGGTTCTATTGGTGTGACTGCATCGAGTTTTGGATTTGTTGACTTGATGGAGAAAGTGGGCGTTGAACGTCGTCATTATACTTCTGGTGAACATAAAGCATTTTTGGACCCTTTTTCACCGGCTAAAGCGGAAGAAGCTGAGTTCTGGCAAGGGGTGTTAGATAGTACGCATAAACAGTTTATTAAAGTAGTAGAAGAAGGCCGTGGTGATCGTTTAGTTAAGGATAATAAAGATCTTTATTCTGGTTTGATTTGGAATGGTGAACAAGCTTTAGCATTAGGTTTGATTGATGGTTTAGGTAGCCCTGGTTATGTTGCAAGAGAAGTGATTAAAGCGGAAGAGATTGTTGATTATTCATTTAAGGAATCAAAATTAGAAAGCTTTACTAAAAGCCTTGGTTTATCAATCGGTGAAGGTTTAGAAGAATTGCTTAGCACATCAAGCGGTTCGCTAACGTTAAGGTAAAGTTATTTTTAAACATAAAGCTAAAAGTGGCAAAGTTAAAATAAAAAGCGATTAACCACGAAGATGTATGGACTCCCTCTCCCAGAGGAGTAACGTAATAAATGCAAACTTTTACTAAGGAGCCCATACATGAATGATTTTAACGTTATTGCCATAGATTTGGCAAAAAATTCATTTCAGGTTTGTAAAACCGATCATCGAGGCCATGTTATCTTTAATCGTTCAATGTCCAGACAAAAACTTAAAGAATTATTAATCAAGGAAAAACAATCACTGGTGGCGATGGAATCTTGT
>NZ_JALAAC010000039.1:0-38450 GCF_037546855.1 Vibrio sp. 1-Bac 57
GGTAACTTGCGTTCCGTCCCGTGTCTGTGGATGCGCATTATAGGGATCTTGAAAAGGTAAGCAAGCGTTTTATTATGATTATTTGCAATAAAGTGACTGAGTGACTAATTAAACAACAAAGAGCGTGTTTTTCATGCAAAATAGTGATAATTCAGGACTAAAAAGGAAAAGTTAATTGTATTAAGTTGCACTTAATATCTAAATTTTATTATCTATAAGCACTGATATAAGTACAAATAGTCCATTTTTAACTATTTTAATAATAGTTAAAGTCATAATTTAAGGTCTTTCACTTATATGAAAGACTTTAATGTCTATTAAGTTAGCTTATTGATCTAATGTTAATTGGTAAAAACTTACTTTTGCATAATCACCAGCTGCAATTCCATTGTTAGTACATTCAGATGATCCAACATTACATTGGTTATAATTACCTGCTTTAAAGTACATCCAATCATTTGCATAACCTTCATCGTATTCCTCACCTCGATAATGTGGTTTCGACAAATCTATTTCTGCTGTTTTAACTTCTTCGCTTTGTTCTCCGATATTTTTAACAAAGGTTAAATGCATAATGCTATTTTTTACATTTACATTATATGAAAACACTTCACCTAACTTAATCCCATCCATTGGTTCAGTTGAGCCATCACGTAAATCATAAGCACCAAACACGTTATGATAAATATCTTTACGTTTTGAATAATTATCACCAGTCGCATTTATTTCATAACGCCAATACAGTGAACCGTATTCATGACCGGGTAATTTACGGTATACGATTTTTAAAGGTTCATTTTTTGAACCATGAATTTGGCCTATGACAGTAGAGAAAGCACCGTTTTTATATGCGTTACCGCTAGTACTTACCCAATCTACTGATAATGTTGCAGATAACTCTCCACCGACCGAACCATACTCTGCTGCATCGGGGTTAACGGCGATTGCAAAATTGTTTTTTGGATCTTTATATGACTTGGCTAACATAGCACGTAATTCACTACGCGCATTTTTGCTGTTTGGCGTTGTCATTGCTTTGTTCGGAGTAGCAAAGACCATCGCTCCCGTTCTTGCATCTGTATAAAACCAATCAGAATGAGTATAAGGATTGGTAGTGCTTCCTAGTTTTTGGGCAGAAATTTCCATGACTTTACCTTCACGCCCAGGTTTGTCATCTTCCATTGGAATATTAATTTTCCATTTTGTAAGGTCAAAATTTTGAGATGGTGCTTTGTTAGGATCTAGTTTAGTAATTAATGCTGTTGTATTAGCAGATGGGGGTAAAGGCGTTGTTGCATTAGCAACTTGTCCTGTTACATAATCGCCTTCATTTACTTCATTAGTAGCGTTACTCGCACAACCAACTAACAAACTTGCCACAAGCGCACTTAAATATATTTTTTTCATGAGAATGCCTACTCTATTAATATCAACAAAAAAACTTGAAAGGCAACTTATAATATTATTGTATTATTAATTGTGATCTTCTTGGAAAATATTAAGACTTAATATTCAATAGATAAGAGGTATATGATTTTTTGTTAACTGTGTGGCATTGATTATTTCTATTCAAAAAAGAAAAAGTGAATAAAAACGAGGAAGGTTATTGGTTAGTAAAAAGGAGCCTAAGCCCCTTTATGATTTTCATATATTAACAATATGTTAAATATTATGCTTTATATAAGCAAAGGTAAGCAGTTTGTACAACAACTTTAACATCAAAGCTTGAATTTGCTTCGACTTCAAATGTTTCACCTGCTTTATAAGTTTTCCATTCAGTTGTATCTACTAAACGAACTGTTAGGCTACCACTTACTACTGTCATGTATTCATACGCACTAGTACCAAATGTGTATTCACCAACTTCCATTACGCCTACTGTTGCAGGTAATGTTTCGCTTTGGAATGCGATTGATTTAACGTTACCATCGAAATATTCATTTGCTTCAAAACTCATTTTAATCCCTTTTTTATTTCATTTACTGGTGAATCATTGCGCAGAGAGTATGGCGAAGCTGCACCTAAAATTCAAGTTTCCAATTCTGATTGCAGTGTTTCTATCTGTTCTTGCGCATCCATCCATAACATTTCAGCTTCTTCCAACTGCTCTTTTACTTCGCCTTGTTCTTTTAATAGCTCAGTTAATTTCTTTTTATTCTCTTGATCATAAAGCGAACTATCACTTAACTGTTCTTCAATCTCGGCCACACGAGCAGAATGAATATCCATTTGCTTTTCAGCGCTGGTTAGCTGCTTTTTAAAAGGCGTTAGTTTTTTACGAAATTCAGCTTCTAATCTTTTTTGATCTTTACGATTAGCACTCACCGACACGATTTTATCTTCGCTTTGAGATGCTTGTTTTTCAATACGCTGTTGATCTGATAACCATTGATGGTAATCATCTAGGTCACCAGAAAATGGCTCCACTTTTTTATCGTGTACTAAATACAGATCATCAATAGTAGTACGTAATAAATGTCTGTCATGTGATACAACAACCATGGCACCTTCAAATGCTTGTAGTGCAACCGTCAGTGCATGCCGCATTTCTAAGTCTAAGTGATTGGTTGGTTCATCAAGTAATAATAAGTTAGGTTTTTGCCAAACTAATAATGCTAAAACTAAACGTGCTTTTTCTCCACCAGAAAACGGAGCGACAATATCAAAAGCTTTGTCACCTTGAAAACCAAAGCTACCTAAGAAGTTACGTAATGGCAGCTCTTTCTCATCTGGTGCCAAACGCATTAAATGTTGCATTGGGCTTTCGTCTAGATGTAAAAACTCTAATTGATGCTGTGCAAAGTAACCAATCTTTGCATTGGTATTGATTTCAATCTTGCCTGATTTAGGTTGAAGTTGATTGGAAAGTAATTTAACGAGTGTCGATTTACCCGCACCGTTGCGACCTAACAAGCCAATACGGCTACCAGGGACTAGGTTTAATTTTATTTCATCAAGAATTAATAGATCTTCGTAACCTGCACTCACTTTTTCCAGTGTAAGTAATGGCATGGGTAAAGCTTCAGGCTCTCGAAATGAAAAACTAAATTGGCTATCAAGATGTGCAGGTAATAACGTTTCCATTTTTTCGAGCGCTTTAATACGGCTTTGTGCTTGTTTGGCTTTATTGGCTTTATAGCGAAAACGATCAATATAACTTTGCATATGATCCATTTGCGCTTGTTGTTTTTCGTAGGAAGATTGTTGCTGCATCAATTTATCAGCACGCTGGCGCTCAAAGCTAGTGTAGTTACCGGTATATTCAAATAATTTATTCTGTTCTATATGAATAATTTTATCGACGATACTATCAATAAAGTCTCGGTCATGAGAAATAAGGATTAATGTTCCTTGATATTGATGTAACCATTTTTCAAGCCAAATCACCGCATCTAAATCAAGGTGATTGGTTGGTTCATCGAGCAACAATAAATCGGATGGGCAAAGCAACGCTTGTGCTAAATTTAAACGCATGCGCCAACCACCAGAAAAGTCACTTACCGGCCGACCTTGAGCTTGTTCACTAAATCCTAACCCTGCTAATAACTCAGCAGCACGAGATTCAATGGTATAACCGCCAGCATTATCTAATAAAATATGCATTTCAGCGATTTTAGTACCGTTATCATCAGCCTCTGCCTGTTTTAATTTTGCTTGCAAAGCACGAAATTGATGGTCGCCATCGATTACATATTGCAAGGCATTAGTATCTAAAGCAGGCGTTTCTTGAGCAACACTCGCTAGTCGCCAATGTTGAGGAATAGTTAATTCGCCGGCATCAACTTGGTGCTCTTGCTTTAATAAAGTGAAAAAACTAGATTTACCACAGCCATTGGCACCAACTAAACCTACTTTTTGTTTTGGATTGATGGTTGCACTGGCATTTTCAAGTAAGGCTTTTCCACCTCGGATAAATTCGATATTAGTTGCAACAATCATAAATTCAGAGTCTCAATGTAAATCAGGTAAATTAGAGCAAGATAATAACGAACTTTACAAAGTTGAGCCATAACTACTGAAAATGAGTGCTAATTTGTTTATCATTACGTACTTTTGTCATTTGTGATTTGTATATGCCTGTATCTAAAAATAAAAAACGCTTCATCGCTGGAGCTGAATGCCCACAATGTAAGACTATTGACAGTATTGCTTTGACACTGGAAAATGCAGTTGAGACTTTAACCTGCGTCGCTTGTGGTTACACACAAACACAAACGCCTAATCAGGCTAAATCAGCAACACGTCAATTTGAACAAATAATTGGTGTTTTTGATCCCTCTGAACCCGATAAAGAATAGAGAGAAATAACAATGAAAATTGAAAAAAATTCAGTAGTAGCAATCCACTTTGGTGTTGCAGAAGTTGACGGTAATGCACTTGATAGTACAGAAAACGGTAGCCCACTTGAATTTATTCAAGGTGCACAATATTTAGTACCTGGTTTAGAGAAAGAATTAGAAGGTAAAGAAGCGGGTTACAAATTTGATGTAAAATTAGAAGCTGAAGAAGCTTACGGCCCTTTCCAAGAAGAGTTAGTTCAAGAAGTACCTCGTACTTTATTTGAAGGCGTTGATGAAATTGAAGTCGGTATGTCATTTCAAGCAGAAACGGAGCAAGGTCCTCGTACTGTAGAAGTCACTGGCGTAACTGAAGAAAATGTTAGCATTGATGCAAATCATCCTCTAGCAGGTATGGCATTACAATTTGTTGGTGAAGTTATTTCTGTTCGTGCTGCGACTGATGAAGAGATGTCACATGGGCATATTCATTCAGCTGAAGGCTGTGGACATTCTCACTAAATAGAACCTTATTAAATAGCGAGTTACTTGATAGCTTGTTATTTTTTAAATAGTCGTTAAATAGACTATTTAAAAAAGGACTAACAGTAAGCTAGGCTACATGGATTTGTGGCCTTTTTTATAGCTAATTTTCCTCTTTAATAATTGTCAGAAACACCCCTTTAAAAACAATTCACCTGCAAAACCTAATAACAAAGTAACTCTAGACAATGCCTTAAAGATGATTTGCCAATAAATAATCTAAACAGCTAGATATCATAATTAACGGTCGGTTCAGGTATAGGTGAAACTGCATCGTTATATTTTGCTTGAATCACTGAGACTACTTGCTTGTAATCGGAGATCCCCTTTAATTGCACAGAAACTTTATCCATCTCGCGATGTGAAAGTTTTAATTTGCTGGAAAAGAAAAAATCACGTCTTTGATTGAAGCCACTTGAATGTCTTTGTTGTTTTGACTCAGGATTATCCTTTTGAAGAATTTGCCCAGACTGATGAGCGACCTGTTCTCGTTCTTGCTGAGATCGCATTTTAGCGTAAGCATGCGTTTCCTCGGTTTTTGGAATAGCTGTTTGTAATTGATTTTGACGATGAAGTGTTTCCGCGGCTTGCGGAAAAGGAGCCGCGACAATAGGTGGGAGTTGAACATTTACATTAACCATGAGGGTTAAAGTTAGACAGACACATCAATCAGTGAACCAACCATCTCATCAGCTGTTGTGATCACTTTTGCAGAAGCTTGTGCTTGAATTTCCGCTAGCTTCATATTGATCAATTCTGCTGTCACTGGTTGTGAGTCATAACTGCTATTTTCTGTATTTTCAGAATTCACGGGTTGATTAGCAATCTTTTCACTGGATTCAGTTATTTGCTGTGATGCTTGATTCAAGCCATACAGACCTGAAGAAAACGCTGAATTTATTTCCATAAATAACTCCTAAGCAATGATTACAACTCCATTATGGCTACTTTTTAAGCAAAGATAAAGCTTAACATGAATAGTTATCCTTCAATAAAGTCGATCACGACACGCTGAAAATGAACAGATTCACTTATAAATGGAGCATGTGAAGAATGTTCAAATATAACCTGCTGATTAGCAGGATATAATTTAATCAACTCAGGCATATTCGCAATAGGCACCAAACTATCCAAGCGTCCAAATAAACTTAAACATGGCATAGTTAATTGACTAAATGATTCTCGTAAATCAACATTACTTAATAAATCCAAACCTGCAATCAACGCATTTTGCTTTGGTTGTGGCTGTTCTGCTAATAAACCTTTAATAATAGCAATATCATTTTTTACCGTCACACTCCCCATTGCCTGCAAGGATAAAAATCGATTTAATGTTTTTTCAGGCTGTGTAATGACTCCTGTTTTAAATCGCTCAAAAACCACTTTTTTTACACCTAACCACTGGCCTTGTTCTACAAATTTTATCGCAGCACACACCTGAATTAATTTTTCAACGCGTTCAGGATGATGACGTGCGACATAGGTTGCAATCAGCCCTCCTAGCGACCATCCACACCAAATGGCATTATCGGGTAATTTTTTCAAAATTAAGTCTGCGATATTGGCCAAAGAATAATCTGAAATTTCAGGTTCTTTACCAAATCCTGGGAGATCAACTAGATGCACGCAATAATGTTGACTTAGTTGTTCAGCTACAAGTTGCCAGATAGCACTATTTACTCCCCAGCCATGCACTAACACTAAATTTTTCCCTGTACCCATTGATTGATAAGCAACCTGATGTTGAGGCTGACGACCTTCAGGAATACTTATTTGTAGATTAGTCGACTCATCACCTTGCTTATTACTTTGCTGTTCTATACTCACCGTAACCTCATTTAATAATAGGGTTTGATTTGAAAAATTTTCTGAATGCGATTAATCAACACTGCCAAACATTACTTGAAGCTTGTTTACCAAGCCATTGTTTATTGTGCCACTTACCTAGTAAGCAGTCTCTTATTTGTCAGTGTTGTTATGATTCAATCTTAACAGATAGGCCTTGTTGTTTACATTGTGGTTGTGGATTAACAAGCTCACAAGCATATTGTGGAGAATGCTTACAACATCCTTTTAGTTTTCGTCAACTACATGCGATAGCAAGCTATCAAACACCCTTTCCCGTTTTAATAAAACAATTAAAATATAATGGTCAAATATTATATGCAGATTTACTCGGTTTATTGCTCGCTCATTCAATAAAAAACCGTTATAGCCAGCAACAATTACAAGAAATCGATTATATTATCGCAGTACCACTACACACCAAAAAACACAGAAGCCGAGGTTTTAATCAAGCACAATTAATTAAGGATTCTTTAGTCAAGCACTTGCCCGTACTTACACTGTACGAACCACACGTTAATCAGCCATTTATTATTAGAAATAAATTAACCACAGCACAGGAAGGATTATCAAGAGCACAGCGTTTACAAAATTTAAATCACGCATTTTCATTAAGTAAAGACGCAGAGATAAGTTTACAGGGGAAAAATATTGTACTTATTGATGATGTTGTCACTACGGGTGCAACTATTAATAGCCTATGCCAATGCTTATCAACAGCTAAAGTTAAGACAATTGATGTTTGGTGTATTTGCCGTACTGAATTAGGCTAAGAAGCTTTAATATGACTAAGTAACTGCAATATTAACTAAGTAGCTCTAATATTTACTAAGTAACTTTAACTATCAATGACTAAAAAACCACAATAACGTTAAATCTTTTATGCATCATTGACGTTTAAGATAAATTCCTTTAAATATCAATGCGTAAAAAGAAGAATCACGGTTCTATAAGTAGCTTTTATTTGATCCTAAATTTTATTATTTGTTGCAATTTCACTCTTTGCTTTATTATTGCATTCAAATCTCGCTATAATGTCCTAGTAAATTACTCAAGCATAAAGGTTGAACATGATCGAAATTACTCCAGTTGCACAAGCACATTTTGCAAAATTACTAGCGCCACAAAAAGAAGGCACTAACATCCGAGTGTTTGTTATCAACCCAGGCACACCTAAAGCAGAATGTGGTGTATCTTACTGCCCACCGGAAGCAGTTGAAGCTAGCGATACACGTTTAAGTTTTGAAGGTTTTGATGCATTAGTTGATGAAGTTAGCTTACCTTACCTAGAAGATGCATTTGTTGACCTAGTTGAAGAAGATGCAGGCACACAACTAACACTGAAAGCACCAAACGCAAAAATGCGTAAAGTGAAAGATGACGCTCCACTACTAGAACGCGTTGAATACGTTATTCAAGTACAAATAAATCCTCAACTAGCAAGCCACGGTGGATTTATTAAACTAATCGAAATCACTGATGATAACGTTGCTGTGATTGAATTTGGCGGTGGCTGTAATGGTTGCTCACAAGTAGACTTGACCTTAAAAGAAGGGATCGAGAAAGAATTACTTGAAGAGTTCTCAGGAGAGCTAAACGCAGTACGCGATGTTACTGAGCATGCTCAAGGCGATCACTCTTTCTATAAGTAACGTTTAACTTGTTTTAATGCGGTTGTTTGAAGGATAGATAACCGCATAATACCCTCCTAATATTGTTATTAATAACAGTGCGAATAACATTTCCTTACCCAAACTCAAAAACAATAGTAAACACGTAGCACTTGCGATAACCGCTATCCAGCGACCTTTACCCGGCAGTAATTGAATCCCCGCGATGCCAGCTGAAAGATAAATTAGAATAAATAATCCATTCGCATAAGCAATTAAATTATCAATGGGCAAATCAATAAAGTTACTGATTAATAGCATCACAAAACAAAGCATAACCGCAAAAGAGAGTCCCCAATAAGCAACATGATGTTGATTTAAGCGGGTGAAGTTAAGGTGAATTTGTTGTTGATTCCCCATGCTTTGTAATAAACGAGAAAATCCAACAAAGTATAAGCTTACTGAAATAAAGCAGGTACAAAACCCTACTAGATTTACTAATACATAACCTTTACGGCCTAAACTAGACTCAACTAAATGCACCACTGAATTAAGATTCCTCTCCTGATCGCCATAAAAGCCTGTCTTTAATAAGCTGATACTAATTAACCCGTAAACCACTAAGGTAATAGTGATCCCGATGAAAATTGTCAGAGGAAAGTCTCGTTCTGGCTGCTCAAAGTCATCGGCAATATGCGTAATCGCTTCAATACCTAAAAAACACCAAAGAATAAAAGTCGCCGCTAACGCAACCTTATCGAAGTGAAACTCAGTAATAGGCAATACTAAAGATGGATCTCGCTGGGTATCAATGGAAGCAAACAACAAGGTCCCGACAATGAGAGCACTCAATGCAGATTGGATCACAGCCGCTGTTTTTAGCCCTAGTAGATTAATAATTAAAACTAACAACAGCATAGTGATAGCAATCAACAATCGATGATCCGCGCCTGTCGCAAGTAACTGCCATTCTATTAATGCATTTTGTAAAAAGTTGGCAGCTGTCATGGCGATAACAGGCGACCCCAATGCCACTACCCAAATAAATAACCAACTGACCAATCGTCCACTGCGCTCGCCAAATGCTTGCTGCACATAATAAGCAGTACCGCCAGCATGAGGATAAATTTTACCTAATTGTGCAAAGGTAAAAACGATAGGCACAATTAAAATTCCCATTAACGTCCAAGCTAATAGTGACCAACTGCCCGCCACTTGCGCTGCAATAGCAGGAATAATAAAAACACCAGCTCCTAATAAAGCAGAAACTAATAAACCAACACCTTGTAATACCGACAATTTATGGGTGTGCAATGCCACTGTGACTCCTTGAAAGACAATCTCTGTGAGGGATATATGGAAAACAGCAGTTTATCACTGCAAACAACGACATTAAGTAATAAAAGGAAATTAAATGAAATAAAAATCAAGCAACCATCTAAAAATAGAAACCACAAGTCAATTATCGGATTTCCCATGGTTGATAGCGATTAATTTATAAAAAACGTGCAGTTTGTCAAAATAAAGCGGGCATTTTATAAACAAATACAGTAGAATGCGCCTCCCTCGCAGAAGGATCCATCTAAAGCGAAGCAGAATATTCAGAGTAAACCTACTACGCGATTGATTTCGCGAAAATTAATGGACACGTTTTACAGCTTCTAACTTGTTAGGCTGATGTAGGAATAGGCTGAATTTAACGTACATTCGAGTAATGTGCAGAATTTTATAAACTCATGAGGCCACTATGTCAGAGTCAGAAAACCAACAAGTAGAAGAAGTAACAGGACCAACATTTAAAGATTTAAACTTACCAGAAGCGCTTGTTAAAGTTGTTTCAGAAATGGGTTACGAAACACCATCTCCTATCCAAGCACAATGTATCCCACACCTATTAAATGGTGAAGACGTATTAGGTCTTGCTCAAACAGGTACTGGTAAAACAGGTGCATTTGCACTGCCTTTATTAGCAAACATTGATATTAGCAAAAACCATCCTCAAGTATTGGTACTAGCGCCAACACGTGAGCTTGCAATTCAAGTTGCAGAAGCATTTCAATCTTATTCTCGCCACATGCGCGGCTTCCACGTTATGCCTATTTACGGCGGTCAAAGCTACAATATACAGTTCAAGCAATTAACTCGTGGTCCACACGTCGTTGTTGGTACGCCTGGTCGTATCATGGATCACTTGAAACGTAAAACATTAGACTTATCAAACCTAAAAACATTAGTACTTGATGAAGCTGATGAAATGTTACGCATGGGCTTCATTGATGATGTTGAAACGATCATGAAAGAAATGCCAGAAAAGCATCAAACAGCGCTTTTCTCAGCAACAATGCCTGATCAAATTAAACGCATTACTAAGCGTTACATGAACAACCCAACAGAAGTTAAGATTAAAGCTAAAACATCTACTGTTTCAAACATTGAACAAAAATGTTGGATCGTACGTGGTGTTAATAAGTTAGACGCTTTAACTCGTATGTTAGAAACTGAAGACTTTGATGGTGTTATCATCTTTGCTCGCACTAAAACAGCAACAGTTGAATTAGCAGAACGTTTAGAAGCACGTGGTTACCGCAGTGCAGCACTAAACGGTGATATGAATCAACAAACACGTGAACGTACTATCGCTCGCCTTAAATCAGGTGGCTTAGACATCTTAGTAGCAACAGATGTTGCTGCACGTGGCCTAGACGTAGAACGTATTAGCTTAGTTGTAAACTACGATATCCCAACAGATACTGAATCTTATGTTCACCGTATCGGTCGTACTGGTCGTGCTGGCCGTACTGGTAAAGCAATCTTATTTGCTGCACCGCGTGAGCGTCGTTTACTACAAGCAATTGAACGTGCAACTCGTCAACCAATTACTATTATGGACTTACCAACACGTGATGAAGTAACTCAAACACGTATTGATAACTTCCAAAAACAAATATTCTCTACATGTGAAAGTGAAGATCTAACATTCTTCCGCACTTTGTTTGAGCAAATGGTAAACAACACTGAAATTGATGATACAGATCTTGCTGCTGCGTTATTATTCATGGCACAAAAAGAAAAACCATTACAGCCTGTTGAAGAAAAATTTGTTGAACCACGTAGCAATGATCGTAACGAACGTAGTGATCGTCCTCGTCGTGACCGTAACGAACGTAGTGACCGTCCTCGTGGTGATCGCCCTGACCGCAATGACCGCGCACGTAGCGAAGATAAACCTCGTGGTCGTGGACGCCCTACTGATGTTGAACTTGAAATGTTCCGTTTAGATGTTGGTCGTGAGCACGGTGTACAAGTTAAAAACATCGTTGGTGCAATTGCAAATGAAGCAAATATCAATAGTCGCTTCATTGGTGATATTCGTTTAAACGATGATCACTCTACAATTGAATTACCAAAAGGTATGCCGGAAGAAACACTTTCACACTTAAGAAATGTGCAAGTATGTAAACGTCCACTAAACCTTAAAAAGTGCTAACCATTAAGGTTTAGTATTTTATCAAGGAGGCTAACGCCTCCTTTTTTTATACCTGAAATTTATCAATCATCTTATGCAAGGTAATAAAAAAGGCCGCTAACCTAAGTTAACGACCTCTAATAGTTTGCTTACTAGTTAAAGCACTAAGCTAAGTTAAGCTAAGCCTTATTTCTTTTTAACGGGACGCTTCCAGCCTTCAATATTGCGCTGTTTAGTACGTGAAATACATAATGCGTTATCAGGAACATCACTTACCACTGTTGTACCCGCACCTGTCGTCGCGCCATTACCAATGGTAACAGGAGCAACAATCTGACAATCACTGCCCACAAAAACATCGTTACCAATAACAGTAAGGTGTTTATTAACACCATCATAATTACAAGTGATCACACCAGCACCAATATTAACGCCACTGCCAACTTGGCTATCGCCAATATAGCTTAAATGGCCGCATTTAGTACCCTCACCTAAGGTTGATTTTTTAACTTCAACAAAGTTACCAATATGCACTTCTTTTGCAATTACAGTATCTGGACGAAGTCGTGCAAAAGGACCAATTGAGGCATTTTCGCCAATACTTGCACCTTCGATAATAGAATTTGCTTTAATCTCAGCATTATCTGCAATATTACAATTTTTTAGGATACAGCCAGCTCCAATCTTAACGCCGTAACCCAAGTTCACTTTACCTTCGATGATCACATTGATATCAATATCAACATCTTGCCCGCAGGTTAGTTCACCACGCAAGTCAAAACGAGTTGGGTCGCGTAACATTACTCCATCAAGTAATAACTTGTTAGCATTTTCAAGTTGAAAAGCACGTTCTAAATTAGCAAGTTGCAGACGGTTATTAACACCTTCTACTTCAAAAGCATGTTCAGGTTGAACAGTTTGAATTGAAGCACCTTCTGAATATGCCATTGCAATAATATCCGTTAAGTAATATTCGCCAGCAGCATTATCGTTAGATAAAGCAGGTAACCAACGATTTAAATCATTCGCATCTGCGACTAAAATACCTGTGTTTACTTCTTTAATTGCTAATTGAGTCCCATTTGAATCTTTTTGCTCAACAATGCCAATCACTTCACCATTTGTACGCTCAATGCGGCCATAACCTGTTGGGTCATCAAGCTCAATAGTTAATAAACCAATGCCGCCTTTAGGCTGCACTGTCACTAATTTTTCTAATGTAGTCGCAGATAATAAAGGAACATCACCATAGACGATTAAGATTTTTTCATCCGCTTTAAAGTGTGGCTGCGCCATTTGCATTGCATGGCCAGTACCTAATTGCTCAGTTTGTTCGATCCAATTTAAACAATCATCAGCAATATTTTTTTGCATGATGTCGCCACCGTGGCCATATATTAAGTGTATATTTTCAGAACCAATGCCTTTTACCGTATCAATAACATGTTGCACCATCGGCTTATCAGCAATTTTATGTAATACCTTAGGTAAAAGCGAACGCATGCGGGTACCTTTACCAGCAGCAAGAATAACAACACTTAAAGACATAATGAGACCTTAATAATAAAGAATGATAAAACGTTCATTTTAGCGGATTTTTTGATAAGAACGTATAAGAAAATACTGATCTCGAGATTTTGGTAAACATAACCATAAAAAAATATCCGATTAACATCATTTTAATTAAATATTCTTCATTTTTTGTAATTTTCACCGCCTTAAGTACCAAGATGAGATGCGTAGATATAGAAAGGTAACCTTGATGGTTATTACTATTGAGCTTAATAAGCTTTTTCTAATGTTTCTTTTGTGCTCTACAGCATACTTCAAACTTACGAATATTATTTGCACCTAGATTCGCCTATTAAAGTGTTGTTAAAATATGAAATTACTACTTAAAACATAAGATAAAAATATGAAACTTGAAGCCATAGATTACAATGCTGAAAATGCGCAACAACTGTTTGTTGAATCCCTTCGCAATACTGGGTTTGGTGTATTAAAAAATCATCCTATCCAGCAACAAATAGTGAGGTCT
The DNA here is from genome assembly GCF_037546855.1 of Vibrio sp. 1-Bac 57. Lineage (NCBI taxonomy): Bacteria > Pseudomonadati > Pseudomonadota > Gammaproteobacteria > Vibrionales > Vibrionaceae > Vibrio > Vibrio sp. 1-Bac 57. The sequence goes on from NZ_JALAAC010000039.1 coordinate 13,780, forward strand.
ATTTACGACAATTGGCAGCAGTTTTTTAACTCTCAAGATAAAGTGGACTTTCATTTCAATGCTGAGACTCAAGACGGTTTTTTCCCAGCTGAAGTTTCTGAAACGGCGAAAGGAAATACAAAAAAAGATATTAAAGAATATTTTCATTATTATCCTTGGGGACAATGTCCTGCACAATTAAAAACTGAACTTCAAAATTATTACCAACAAGCGGGTAACCTTGCTGCTGAGTTATTGACTTGGGTAGAGGATAATTCACCAACTGAAGTTTCAAAATTATTCACACAACCGCTTCCAGATATGATTAAAGATAATCAACAGACATTGTTGAGAATACTCCATTACCCTCCATTAAAAGGAGATGAAGAGCTGGGTGCGATAAGAGCAGGTGCCCATGAAGATATTAATTTACTGACTATTCTTCCTGCATCTAATGAGCCCGGTCTACAGGTAAAAACCATAGAAGGTGAGTGGTTAGATGTACCATCTGATTTCGGTAACTTGATTGTTAATATCGGCGATATGCTACAGGAAGCATCAGGCGGATATTATCCGTCAACAACCCACCGTGTTATTAATCCTGATGGCGCAGACAAAACGAAGTCTCGAATTTCATTACCTCTTTTTCTTCATCCAAAACCAGAAATTGTTCTCTCGGATAATTACACTGCGGATCAATACTTAAAGGAACGCCTAAGAGAGCTTGGTGTTATTTAAAAAATTTGACGCTGGAGCTAAATCTGCTCCAGCATCAAGGGCTGAAAACTTACAAATATACATTTATAATTAATATGATTCGAAAGTTGCCTTAGATGGTGTAGATTTGTAGAGAAGTAAAGACTAATAGGTTGTTAAATTCAGCAGTTTTTAATACTGGCACTAAACAACCTTGCCCAAATTCATCGCCATCTTAAATGCGATGATAGTTACAAACTTATCGAATATTTGACAAGAATTTTTGTAACCTTACGTGGTTTGTTACCTTACCAAAAATATTTTCAGGAATATCATCAACTAATAAAACGCCATCTTCCATAAATAAAACACGATCAGCAACTTCGTTAGCAAACCCCATTTCATGAGTAACCACGACCATGGTCATACCATCTGCAGCTAAGGACTTCATTACATCCAACACTTCACCCACCATTTCCGGATCAAGTGCTGAGGTTGGTTCATCAAAAAGCATCATATCCGGTTTCATTGCCAAGGCTCTTGCGATGGCCACTCGTTGCTGCTGACCACCTGAAAGTTGACTTGGGTAGATATCCATCTTTTCTGCAAGCCCTACACGTGTCAACAACACTTCAGCTTCTGAAATGACTTCATCTTTACTACGACCAGCCACTTTTAATGGTGCCAACATTACATTTTCTTTAACAGAAAGGTGTGGAAATAAGTTAAATGATTGAAATACCATTCCAATATTTTCTCTCAACTTATTAATATTAGTATCTTGAGCATACATTTTTACGCCATCAACCGTAATTTCACCACTCGAGATAGTTTCTAATTGATTTAAAGTACGTAAATAAGTGGATTTACCAGAGCCAGAAGGTCCAATAATCACAACAACTTCGCCACGTTGAATATTGGTTGTTACTTTTTTTAATGCATGACAGCCGTTAGGATATATTTTATCAACATCAACAGTGACGATCATATCGTTACCTTGGTACTTTTTCTTATCTGTCATTATTTGCCAACCTTTTTTCAATACGCTGTATGCCCCAAGATAAGGTAGATGTTAAAACTAAATACAATGCAGCAACAGTAAACCAAACTTCAAAGGTAGCGAAACTACCACTCACCACTTCTCGTCCCGCTTTTGTTAAATCGGTAATAGAAATAACAGAAACTAACGAAGAATCTTTAATCAAATTAATAAGCTGCCCTGCCATTGGTGGCAACGTACGCTTAAAAGCCTGTGGAAGGATCACATAAGTCATCGCCTTCGTATAAGTCATACCCAGTGAGCGTGCAGCCTCCATTTGACCAGCAGAGATAGACTGAATACCAGAACGGAGGATTTCAGCAACATAAGCACCAGTAAAAACAGATAATGCAACAACACCAGCTGTAAAGCGATCTAGGTCAAAAATGGTTCCTAGGAAAAAATAAACGATAAATATTTGTACTAGTAGCGGCGTACCACGAATAATTTCAATATATAAAACAGATAAGTTTTTGCTAAATGGGTTGTCTGAGATCCTCATCAATGCAGCAATTAAACCAATAATAATTGAGAATAATAAAGAGATAACTGAAATTTTCAGGGTCATATATAACCCATCAATTAAAACACCACTTCTTATACCTTCTTTACGTGCTAATAGATCGCCTTCAAAAATAAGATCGCCATCAGAAATAAGTATTTGTTCAGCACCTGAAATTACGCGAGAAGGATCGCCGTTATCAAAGGTTAAGGTGATCACACCATCAGCATTAACCGCCGCATTTGCATCCCCTTGGGCAATAATATCGATAGGAGATGTATCAATAATATAAGGAAGGACCAGGTGCCATTGCCATTTATAATTAATGGTTTGTGATGCGGAATAAATTCCGGCTGAGATAAGGCCAATCGTAATAATAAACAGCACATGCCATTTTAGTTTATTGGGTTTTTCGTTCATAAGTCCACCGACAGTCAGAAAATAAAAAACCAGAGGAGATCCTCTGGTTTTAAAGGGCTTACTTAAAAACCTTATTTAACTTGGCTTAACCAAGCATCACTATTAAACCATTTATCATAGATGCGTTGATAGTTACCATCACCTTTAGTTTGTCTTAGAAAGTTATTAAGGAAATTCAACATATCAGGATCGCCCTGCTTAACAGCCCAACCTAAAGGCTCATAAGTAAAAGGTTCTAGAATGGCAACCGTTTTACCTTTTGATTGATTTGCATAAATCGAGATGAATGGCATGTCGTAAATCATTGCATCAGCTTTACCGTTAATCACTTCAAGTGCAGCATCAGTCTGTGTTTCAAAGGCATTATATTTTGCTTTTGATAACATTCTCTTAATCACTTGCTCACCAGAAGTACCCAACTTACCTGCAATAGTGTATTCAGCGGCATTAAGGTCTTTGTAGCTAAGTACTTTACCTTCTAGTTTTGGGTTCAGTAGTATAGATTGACCAACTGTAATGTACGGGTCTGCAAAGTTAACACGCATATTTCTTTGTGCATTAATGGTCATACCTGCCATGATAACATGGCACTTATCTGTTAATAACGCAGGAATAATACCATCCCATGCAGTATTGACAGGCACGTACTTAACACCCATTTGCTTAGCCATCAATTTACCTAAATCCACATCAAAACCGATATAACTTCCGTTTTTAGATTTCATTTCAAATGGCATATACCCTGCATCAAAACAAGCTCTAAGCTCACCAGCTTTACTGATATCGTCTAAAGTCCCTGCATTAGCAATACCAACTGATAATGCTAGAAGAGAAGTCGCTGAAACGAGTTTTCTAAGTTTGCTTTTCATGTAAAAATCCTTTTAGTATTTGAAGTGTTTATCACTAATAATGCGCTTCATTAAGACAATTAATGTCACGACATTATTTTAGTTATATAGATGTAGCAACAAATACGCCAATAAGCGAGCTTGGATAAGAAAAAAATTGATCCGTGATTCAACAAAAATAAAAACCTAATTGATTAAAAAATATCGAAAAGCGGACAATATTTAACAAATATTCCAGTTTTTTAAAAAATATAATATCAATACATGTAACCTAATACTGAATTTCATAGATCAAAAAAGGTAAAGCTCACCAATAAAGAGCATTGCGCACCAAAACAGAGCGATAAAATATTTCAATTGAAAGTATTAAGATACCTCAATGCTTTTAACTTATATGAAATAAATAGTCAGTGAAATAAAGGAAAGTACAGTGAGCTTAATGCTTTCAAAGCCGTACGAATAAAATATTTCTATCTCGCCTAAAAATTTAACCGCAAAAGACAACAGAACAAATAACTATAAAAAATGGCGACTTTTTTGCATAATCATAGTCATCCTTGGTACTTTATAGTGCATTGCCATCTATCAATATCAATATTAACCTTTTAAGAATAGGCTACCTCATGAAACAAAAGATACTGCAAGAGATGTGTGTGTTAGCAGACATCAATATAGAAAGTGAAATTCAACGTCGTATCAGCTTTATCCAAAACATACTAAAAAAAGCACATTGTAAAACCCTTGTATTGGGTATCAGTGGCGGTGTTGATTCCAGTACTGCCGGGCGACTATGTCAGTTATCAGTAGAGCAATTGAACACGCAAGAAAACACTAATAGCTACCAATTTATTGCGGTTCGTTTGCCCTATGCAGTACAAAAAGATGAAGATGAAGCACAGCTAGCATTAAGTTTCATTCAACCAACACACACTGTCGCGGTAAATATTCAAGCCGGTGCGGATGGTATTCATGAAAGTACGTTAGATGCGATTAAAAACAGTACTATTAATTACTCCGATGATACCAACCTCGATTTTATTAAAGGCAACGTTAAAGCACGTATGCGTATGATTACTCAATACGAAGTTGCAGGTTTAACGGGGGGCTTAGTTGTTGGTACCGACCATAGTGCTGAAAATATTACGGGCTTTTATACCAAGCACGGTGATGGTGCCTGCGATTTAGCTCCTTTATTTGGACTAAACAAACGTCAAGTAAGATCGCTTGCTAAACATTTAGGTGCGCCAAGTTTGTTAGTTGAAAAAGCACCTACTGCTGATTTAGAAGAAGATAAACCACAGCTTGAAGATGAGATAGCACTAGGCATGACCTACGATCAAATCGATGATTTCTTAGAAGGTAAAAGCGTCCCTCAAGAGATCGAAGATAAACTAATTGCCATTTACTTACGTACGCAGCATAAACGTCAACCTATTCCAACAATTTACGATTAATAAGCAACGATTATAAAAACCACAGGTATGCCTCTACTTACCTGCACTGACCAGTAACAATAACTTACCTTGGTTGTTTAATAAAAATTAAGCAATCAAGGTAAGTTTGCCCTTTTTTCCCAAGCAAACCATCAAATAACTAGCCTTATTAAGCCCTCTAATGGTAGATTCTGTATTCGGTTAATGATTAATCGGTTCTATTTAAACTATAAATGAAAGGAAATGTAGACCATGAAAAAAGTGGGTTTAGTTGGTTGGCGCGGTATGGTTGGATCTGTTCTTATGCAAAGAATGCGTGAAGAGAATGATTTTGCAACGATTGAGCCAGTATTTTTCACCACCTCACAAGTTGGTCTAGCATCTCCAGAAGTTGGTAAGCCAACCGATACTTTAAAAGATGCATCTTCAATCGAAGCATTAGCAGAAATGGATATCATCATTACTTGTCAAGGTGGCGATTACACTAATTCAGTTTATCCAGCACTACGTGCTAGTGGTTGGAACGGTTACTGGATTGATGCGGCTTCTTCGTTACGTATGAAAGATGACAGCATTATCGTACTAGACCCTGTAAATAAAGATGTGATTCAACAAGGTCTAGCTGATGGCGTAAAAACCTACGTAGGCGGTAACTGTACCGTTTCACTGATGCTATTAGCATTAGGTGGTTTATTTGAAGCAAACTTAATTGAATGGGTTTCTCCACATACTTACCAAGCAGCTTCAGGTGCAGGCGCACGCAACATGCGTGAGTTGATTAGCCAAATGGGTGCAATTGAAGCATCAGTAGCAGATGAGCTAGCAGATCCTGCTTCTGCTATTTTAGAAATAGATAAAAAAGTGGCTGAATTCATTCGCAGTGATGCATTACCAACTGAACAGTTTGGTGCACCGTTAGCGGGTAGTTTGATTCCATGGATTGATGTGCCTATGCCTTCTGGTCAATCAAAAGAGGAATGGAAAGCACAAGTTGAAGCAAATAAAATTCTAGGCACTAGCGATAATCAAACACCGATTGATGGTTTGTGTGTTCGTATTGGCGCGATGCGTTGTCATAGTCAAGCAATCACAATGAAACTTAAAAAAGATGTTTCAGTAGCTGAAATTGAAAAGATTCTAGCATCACATAATGAATGGGTTAAAGTGATCCCTAATGAACGTGAAGCCACCGTTTCTGAGCTTTCTCCTGCAAAAGTAACAGGTACATTAAGTATCCCTGTTGGTCGTATCCGTAAATTAGCAATGGGTCCTGAATACATCAGTGCATTCACTGTAGGTGACCAATTATTATGGGGTGCTGCTGAGCCATTACGCCGTATGTTAAATATATTACAAGACGCTTAATTTGCATTAGCATTTAACATCTATTAAAAAAGGCCTCAATGAGGCCTTTTTTGTATATCGGTTTTTATAAGCTCAAGTAGACTAGATGCTACTCGCCTTTCTTACTACGTGATAACAAATCCATCGCAGCTTCTTTTACTGCTTTGCCTTGATAAAGTACGTAATAGATTTGTTCACAAATCGGCATTTCGATATTAACGCGTTTGGCTAGATTATAAACTTCTTCTGTATTACGGTAACCTTCAACTACTTGGCCAATTTCAACCTGTGCTTCATCAATGCCTTTGCCTTGGCCTAAAGCCAAACCAAAACGTCGATTACGAGATTGATTATCAGTACAAGTTAATACTAAGTCACCTAACCCTGCCATGCCCATAAATGAAGCTTCTGTAGCACCTAAAGCCACACCTAAACGTGTTAATTCAGCTAACCCACGCGTAATTAATGCAGTACGAGCGTTAGCCCCAAAGCCTAAACCATCGGCTAAACCTGCGCCAATTGCAATCACGTTTTTAACAGCACCGCCTAATTGCACTGCAGTGAAGTCTTCCGAAATGTAGGCTCTAAAATTACTTTGGTTGTGAAAAAGCTCTGAAAGGTGTTGCGTAAAGCTAAGGTCAGTTCCAGCAACCGCAACCGCAGTAGGTAAACCTTTTGCCACTTCCATCGCAAACGTTGGCCCAGACAATACAGCCAAAGGATAAGCTTCGCCGACGATATCCCGCGCGACTTCTTGTAATAAACGTCCAGTTTCAGCTTCTAGCCCTTTAGTTGCCCATGCAATGCGGTGTTCAGGACGTAATAAAGGTTTAACTTGAGATAATACTAAACCAAATACATGGCTTGGCACTACCAGCAGAATAGTATCCGTTGCAGCGATGCATTTTGCTAGATCACTTTCAGGTTGAAGACGTTCTGGAAAGGTAACACCGGGTAAGAAGGCTTTGTTTTCACGATCAGATTGGAGGCGTTGAACATGGTCAGCTTGATGACCCCAAATTAACGTATTGTGGCCGTTACGAGCCAATGCAACAGCAAGTGCGGTGCCGTAAGAGCCTGCACCTAAAACTGTAATAGCAGTTTTTTCAGTCATTCATCATCACCTATTTAATGTCAACCGGAATAAATAAATGCTCCATGTTACTGACGATAACAAGCCATTGCTGAGTTAGGGCTTAACCATTTAAATTAAGAGCTAGCCATGTAAGCTAAGACCTAACTATATAAATTAAGACCTAGCTATGGCTTGTTATTTTTAGGTAATATTGGTTCAAATACTCATACCGATTGTTATAGAACTTAATTAAGAATTTAATGTTTCTACTTCAGCTTGCTGATTTGCCATTGCTTGTTGAAATAGAGCATCAAAGTTCACTGGTGCTAGGTTTAACTGTGGGAAAGTACCACGAGTCACTAAGCTTGATACCGCTTCACGTGCATATGGGAATAGGATATTTGGACAAAATGCATTTAAGCAATGTGCTAATTGAGGGCCTTCAAGCTGTGAAACAGAGAAAATACCTGCTTGTTGTACTTCACATAAGAAAGCAACTTCACCTTCCACTGTCGCAGTTGCTGTCAGTGATAAAGTTACTTCGTATACACCTTCTTCTAATTTATTAGATTGTGTATCAATGTCCATTTTAACTTCTGGTGCCCATTCTTTTTTAAAAATGTCAGGTGAATTTGGGCATTCAAAAGAGATATCTTTTACATAAACACGTTGGATGTTGAATTCTACTTGTTGTTCTTGTTGTTCTGGCATGATCTTTCCTTAATCCTTAAAAATTATTTATTCGTATTAACTTAACAATTCATCAAGTTGGTGTGCGCGTTCTAATGCATACAACTCGTCACAACCGCCTATTGCCTTGCCGTCTATAACAATTTGTGGAACCGTTGTTCCACCAGTCAATTTTGTCATATTCGGACGAAGAGAACGGTCAGAAACATCAATTTCTTGATAGGTTACTTCTTTATTGTCCAACAATTGTTTTGCACGAACACAATATGGGCAATATGGAGTGGTGTAGATAGTGATAGTAGCCATAATTACTTCTTAGTTGTTGGTAAATTTGCAGAGGTCCAGCCGCTCATACCTGAAAATAGGTTATTTACTTGCTCAAAACCAGCTTTTGCTAGCTTCTCTCCAGCAGCTGCAGAGCGAGTACCTGATGCACACACGACTATAATGGGGGTCTGCTTATTATTTTCAATAGCTGCGAACTTTCCTTCTTGAATCTGTGACGGAGTTATATTTTTTGCGTTAACGATATGGCCTTTTTTAAACTCATCCGCAGTTCGAATATCAACGACTATCGCATCTTGCTTGTTGATTAATTGCGTTGCTTGCTGTGGATTGATATTGTTTATCTTGCTTAGTTTATCTTTTACAACACTGTAGATTAACATTGCGGCAATCGCTACCCATGCAGCAGCTAACATCGGATTGTTGGTAATAAAATCAATATACTCTTGCATAACTTGTTTCTTCTTCTGTAAGGATAAATTTCAGCATGAGTATACCCTGTGGAAAACAGAATATCAGCCTTGAGATTTAGATTAATAAATGAAAATAGCTTTTTTATGCTTTTTTCAACTTGCTTTGATCTAACACTAGGCTTTTTCAGTGACAAGCTACACAAATGTTGTAAAATCCCTTGTAGATAATTTAATCATTAAAGAGGTTTGATATGACAACTCCTAAGAAACCATTAGTACTATTGATTTTAGACGGTTGGGGCTACCGCCCAGATATGCCAGATAATGCAGTGTCAAATGCTAACACACCTGTTCTAGACCAATTATGTAAAGACTATGCCAATACGCTTATTTCGGCATCGGGTATGGATGTAGGTTTACCAGATGGACAAATGGGTAACTCAGAAGTAGGTCATACTAATATTGGTGCAGGACGTACTGTTTACCAAAACCTAACCAAAGTGACTAAATCTATTGCCGATGGCGATTTCTATGAAAATGCAAATTTTGTTGCCGCAGTTGATAAAGCAGTTGCAGCAGATAAAGCCGTTCATATTATGGGCCTTGCTTCACCAGGTGGCGTTCACTCTCACGACGACCATATTGTTGCAGCCATTGAACTAGCAGCAAGACGTGGTGCAAAAAAAGTTTACGTTCATGCTTTCTTAGATGGTCGTGATACTCCGCCTCGCAGTGCCGCAGGTACATTAGCGAAATTTGAAGATAAATATAAAGAAGTTGGTGTTGGTCGTACTGTTTCTTTAGTGGGCCGTTACTTTGCAATGGACCGCGACAATCGTTGGGATCGTGTAGAACAAGCTTATAGTCTATTAACTGAAGCAAAATCAGAATACACAGCCGACAGCGCATTAGTAGGCCTTGAAAATGCTTATGCTCGTGATGAAAATGATGAGTTTGTAAAAGCAACTGTGATTGGTGAAGCTGCACCTATTTCTGACGGTGATGCAGTTTTATTCTTAAACTTCCGCGCCGACCGTGCACGTGAGATAACCTATACTTTCACTGATCCAAATTTCACTGGTTTTGAACGTGCAGTAACACCAGACGTTCACTTTGTGACGTTAACAGAGTTCGCAGCAGATATTAAAGCACCAGCAGCTTACCCAAGTGAAGAGCTAACGAATACATTAGGTGAATGGTTAGCGAAAAAAGATAAAACACAATTACGTATTTCAGAAACTGAAAAATACGCACATGTTACTTTCTTCTTTAACGGTGGTGTTGAAGATGAGTTCCCAGGTGAACATCGCACATTGATTAGCTCTCCAGCGGTTGCTACCTACGATATGCAACCAGAAATGAGCTCTGCTGAATTAACTGAAAAATTAGTAGGTGCAATCAAAAGCAGCGAATACGATGTGATCATCTGTAACTACCCGAACGGTGATATGGTTGGACACACTGGTGTTTATGACGCGGCAGTTAAAGCCTGTGAAGCAGTCGATGCTTGTATTGGTCAGATTGTAGGAGCATTAAAAGAAGTGGGCGGCGAATGTTTAATTACTGCTGATCACGGTAATGCAGAACAAATGATTGACCCAGATACAGGTGGTATTCATACCGCACATACTAATTTACCGGTACCGTTTATCTATGTGGGTCGTGAAGCAACTATCGCTGAAGGCGGCCGTCTGTGTGATATCGCACCAACTATGTTGTCATTGATGAACATGGAAATACCAACTGAAATGACAGGTAAACCTTTAATTACTGTTAAGTAAGTTTATACTCTGGTGCGTCAGACTCTTATGACGCACCTGATTTCTTCCTAAAAATCAGTTATATCGTCTAAGTAATATCCACTTAATTCGCATAAATTCTTATTTAATCGAATAAAATACCATGTAAACCTTCAGTAATTGTTTTTTTACTCAACATACAAAAGAATTGTAGGTATTATCTGATTGAAAGATTTATCAATAATACTAATCAGTTTATAAGGTCGATACCAACAGTGATGCTAAATCTATTTTATTCCAATCAACGAGGGCCTTTAAAACAATTACTATGCATTCCTTTTCTCGTTGCTATTCTTTTTAGCCATCAAATTTCAGCAGCAGACCTCAATAATTTACAACGTCAGATCAAGCAAAGCAAACAAACAAAATCAGAACAACAAAAACAACAACAGCAGCTTGAAGAGCAACTTTCAGCAAGTGACCAAGCAATTGCCAAGGCATCTTTACAGGTTAATCAAACCAAAAAAATGATTGATAACAAACGCAATGCATTAATCACTTTGCAACAAGAAACGAAGCAACTAGAAGACGACAAAAAAAAGCAACAAACATTATTAGAACAGCAACTCATTAGTGCTTATATGACAGGGCAAAATGACCTCATTAAATTAATGCTAAATCAAGAGGATCTGAGCAAAGTCATTCGCGCCAAAAGCTATTACTATTATTTAAATGAAGCACGCTTAGAAAGTATTGAAGCCTTACACTCAACGCAACAAAAACTCGACAAAAACGCCAGCCAACAAGCTGCAGCACTAACTTCCCTAGAGAGTCTGTATCAAGAACAGAAACAAACTCAAGCAACGGTAAATAATCAGCGGCTAAAACGCGACCAAGCACTACGTGAATTAAAACAAGATATTAACTACCAAAATGCAAAAATAGCAGAATTAGCGAATTCCGAGAAAGTATTACGAGCACGCATTAAAAAAGCAGCCGAAGATCGTAAAAAAAGGCAGCTCGCAGCAGCTAAAGCCAAAGCTGCGCAAGAACGTAAGAATAGAGCGAAGGCGCAGGCACAAGCGGCACAGGAACGAGAAAAAATAGCACAAGCAGAAGCGGCAGCGAGAAAAAAAGCACAAACGCACTCAAAAATTGCAGGTCTCAAAGGTAAACTACCTTGGCCTATTCAAGGTAAAGTGTTGCATCGTTTTGGCAGCTCTCGTAGCAGTCAAGTGACCTGGAAAGGTATTGCTATCGCAGCAAATGAAGGCGAAAAAGTAAGAGCAGTGGCTACTGGGCGGGTTCTATTTGCAGGATATTTTAAAGGCTACGGCATGGTGATCGCGCTCGACCATAGTGATAACTATATTACCCTATACGGATACAATGAAACATTGTTGCAAAAAGCAGGTGATGTGGTTTTTCAAGGTGATGCTATAGCGCTAGCAGGACACAGTGGTGGACAAGATAGAAACAGCTTATATTTTGAATTAAGCCACAAAGGTAAAGCAGAAGATCCATTACGCTGGTTAACAAGAAGTAAGTAATATGCTGCTTACCTTTCTAAATAAAACAGGTAGATTATTACTTTATACTTGGCTCTTTAGCAACGCAACCAATGCCTTAGCAATCGGTAAGCTCGTTATTATCATTGATGACATTGGTAATAATAAGAATAACCAAGCATTTTTAAAGTTACCTAAAAATGTGATTTTTTCTATTCTCCCGTTCACACCTTACGCTAAAATCCTTGCTCGTTCAGCCCACCAGCAACATCGTGAAGTACTATTACACATTCCAATGCAGGCACACAGCCATAACCATTTATTAGGCAAAGGTGCGTTGAGCGAAGAGATGGACAAGCAGAGTCACCAACAACAATTAATCGATTCCTTAAAGGTCGTCCCCTATGCCGTTGGTGCTAATAATCATATGGGTAGTAAACTCACCGAGAGTCCAATAGCAATGCAGTGGACTATGGAATTGTTATTTCAACAGGGTTTGTTTTTTGTTGATAGCTTTACTAGTGCTAAGAGCGTAGCACAGACCGCAGCATTGACCGCCGGACTACCAGCTTTAAGACGTCACATATTCCTAGACAATGTACGTACACAAGCGGCCATGGAAAAGCAATTTAAGACAGCAATCAAACATAGTATGCATTCACCTTATACCATTCTTATAGCGCACCCTTACCCTGAAACCTTACAATATTTATCACAACGCTTAGCTTTACCTGAGCAAGATTACCAATTAGTCCCCTTAAGACAATTAATTCCATTAAAAGAACGTGTGATTTTATTGCTTAAAAAAGTACAATATTATCAATAAAATCAAGTTTATTCAGACACCAGTAGCGTTAACTTTCCACTACATAATGAATAACATAACTAACAACCTAATAGTGAGACCTGTATGCGCCTATCCGTTTTCATTGCCGACACCCTATCAAATCAATTATTAATAGATTTACAGAAAATCTATGCAGGCCACCTTCCACCAGCAGCATTAACCGAACAAGCCATTGAAGAGCAACTAGTACAAGCGGATACCAAGTTATACGTAACAATGTTTAATGAGCGCCATATCGGTGCTGTAAATGTAAAAACCCAAGGTACAACGGCTATATTTTCACAATTATCTATTAGAGATCTAACTCGTCGACGTGGCGTTGGTAAGAATTTATTAAAGCAAATTGAAAAAACAATTACAGCGGAAGGTATTATACAAATTAAATATAACTTAAAAGAAGTATTGGAAGATCAGTACCTAGCAACTCAGGCCTTTTTCTCAGACAGCGGCTACACAATCAATAATCATATTGCAAGCAAGTCTCTTTGTTAACAGTAATTGGTTAACAGTAAGCAGTATTAAATAGATTACTGGACTATATCCGTTATCCGTTGCCATTCATCATTTGCACATTGAATGGCAACCGAGACACATTTGCTAAGTGTAATTTCAGCAATACAGTATGTACTACCTTTCCTTATTACTTTTCCGCCTATTTACCCGCTTGTGGGAAACCACCTAGCATCATACTCAGAATATATTGCATGCGTACCGAGCCGGATTCCATTCGATCTTGTTCTAAATCGACAAAACCTTGCACAGCAGAGCGCCAATAAACGGTTTTTTCTTGGTTATCTAATGCAGCTAGTAATAGAGACCCTTTTTCATAACGAGGATCATTAACATTACTACGTGTTAAACCTGGTAACAGTCCAAAGCGTTGTTGAATAGTTTGGTCGGCAATATCATCTTCTAGCGCAAATAAAAATCCAACAACTATATCAGCTTGTTTAGGATCCGCACGATATTGATATCCTTTACTACTCAAATAAGTGGTTATTTGGTTGCGAATATAACCTTTCAGCTGCTGCTGATTTTGTCCCGCAACACCTGACAACACCTGATTATATTGGTCGCTCCAAGTATAAGTAGTAAATGCGGGCAATACGTCAGGGGGATTACCACTGCTAACAATCATCAAACGCTGTGTGTTACTTGTTGTTTGCGCTGTTGCATCGGTTGTCGTTTGTGAGCTACAACCATAGAGAGCCAACTGAATACCAATTATAGCAAACAGTAAATATAATTTTTTCATCCTATTACCTCACCTTCGCTAACAAGTAGATCTTAATCTTCAATCACAAATGATGCTGCTTTTTGCATGACCTCAATACCAGAACCCGGTATATGACCATTTTCACTTAAATGACGACGCCATGCTCGTGCACCCGGTAAACCTTGAAACAAGCCTAACATATGTCGAGCGACACGGTTCAAGTGTACACCTTGGCTTAACTGAGATTCAATATAAGGGTACATTTTTTCTAAAACTTCAAAACGAGTTAATGGTACTTTGTCACATCCAAATAACTGCTGATCAACCGCACTTAAGATATACGGATTAGCATAAACCTCTCTTCCTAACATCACTCCATCTAAATGCTGCAAATGAGTTTCACAATCGGATAACGTTTTAATACCGCCATTAATGGCAATCGTTAATTCAGGAAAATCACTCTTTAATTGATACACACGTTCATAATCTAAAGGTGGTACATCACGATTTTGCTTTGGGCTTAAACCACTTAACCAAGCTTTACGGGCATGAATAATAAAAGTATCACAACCTTGTGCTTTTACTTTTTCTACAAAGTCACATAAAAATTCATAAGAATCTAACTCATCAATACCAATCCGTGTTTTAACCGTCACAGGCAAACCACTGGCATCCTTCATCGCTTTTACTGCATCACCAACTAATGCACCTTCGGCCATTAAACACGCACCAAAACGACCATTTTGTACTCGGTCAGAGGGACAGCCTACATTCAAGTTTATTTCATCGAATCCACGGTCAGCACCCGCTTTGGCAGCTTGTGCTAAATCTAATGGCGCTGAACCACCTAACTGCAAACTTACTGGATGTTCAGCAACATCTTTTTGTAAGTAATCTCCTTTCCCATATAAAATAGCACCTGTCGTGACCATCTCACTGTATAACAATGTATTTTTACTCATTAAACGATGGAAATAACGACAATATTGATCAGTCCAATCAAGCATCGGAGCAATAGAAAAGCGGTTAGTAGGGTAACTGCTTGATGTTTCAGTACTTATCATTGTTTTTGCTCACTTTGTTATCGGCTAAAAATGCCTTGAATTACGTTGAATTATGCTGAATTTCGTTCTACAGTACGCCTTAAGTACGCCTCATAGGAGTAGGACAAATGGCATCTTTTTCAATACAAACACGTACATTAGCAAATGGTGAAATTCGCTTTAAAGCAACCGTGACAGTAAAAAAGAACAGTTCGATCATACACAGAGAAGCCAAGACATTCAAAAGGAAAGAGCTTGCCAGGACATGGGGAAGAAATAAAACTTCAGAGCTAGAAGAATTTGGCATTAATCAATCCAAAACATCTTCGATTGGTGAGCTACTTGACCAATTTATAGATGCTCGAAATTTATGGGATAACACGGGGCGTACTAAACAGTATGTTATAAAAATGCTTCGTGATTGTGATATAGCGACAATCCAAAGCGATCAGTTAAAAACAAGTGATCTCATAGAGCACTGTAAGATCCGCAAAGCTACAGGCACCAAACCACAAACTATTTATCATGATATTGCATACTTACGATCCGTCATGAAAAAATCGTTACCCGTATTTAATATTAAATCAAGTCCTGAGATATTCGAAGAAGCAGTTCCAATACTTATCGATATGAAATTAGTTGGAAAAAGTACTAAGCGAACAAGAAGACCTACAGAAGATGAAATAGAAAGATTGAAAGAAGGCTTATTAAAACGCCAAGAGTTTCATGCTAACGGTAAGATGCGTATTCCATACATAGATATCCTCGACTTTAGTATTTTAACTTGTATGCGCATTGGTGAGGTCTGTAAATTACGCTGGGATGACTTAAACGAAGATCATAAAACCATTTTAATTCGAGATAGAAAAGATCCTCGAAAAAAAGAAGGGAATCACATGATCGCGCCATTATTAGGCGGCTCTTTTGACATTATAATGAAACAACCTAAAAGTAATGAACTTATATTTCCTTACAACTCACGAAGTGTCACTGTAGGCTTTCAACGAGTACGTAATACGCTAGGAATAACCGACCTACGCTACCATGACTTAAGAAGGGAAGGTGCAAGCCGGTTATTTGAAAAAGGCTACTCTATCGAAGAAGTAGCTCAAGTAACCGGCCATCGCAATTTAAATATTTTATGGCAAGTATACACCCAGCTATTTCCGCATAAATTACATGATAAATTTAATGAATAAAAATTAATTTAGTACATAGTACTACTGAAAGCATCAATATAAATATTGATTTAGTACATAGTACAATCTAAACTACATATAAATAGAGTAAATTATGTTCACATTTATTGAGCTTAGCGGTTTTAGTAAGCACAGAGAAAGTTTGTTAGTCGACGATGACTTTAAAAAAATGCAAGAAGCTTTAATAGAAAACCCAGAGTTAGGTAAAATCATAGCTGGTACAGGAGGGTTTAGAAAACTCAGATGGTCTAGGCCTGGCATGGGTAAAAGTGGCGGTGTAAGAGTTATATATTATAATCTTTCTGGATCTTCTGGCCGATTATATTTAGCCCTTATCTATCCAAAAAATGAATTAGATAATATTACTAATGAGCAAAAAAAGCAGTTGAGAAAAGTTTCTGAAAAACTTATTTAACAAAGGTTATATATTATGAAAGATGAGTTATTTGAAGATTTACTTGCTAGTGCAAATGAGATGCTAGATATTGAAACAGGCAGCAAAAATCCTGAGGAAAAGCATATTCATGTCTATGATACATTAGATGTCAAAGCAATTAGAGAAGCTTCAGGCAAAGATCGCAAAGAGTTCGCCGAAATAATAGGCGCAAGTTATGACTCAGTGTGCAGTTGGGAAAGTAAGCGCCGTAATCCATCAGGTGTAACAAAAAAGCTATTAACTTTAATCAAAGAAAACCCTGAAAAAATGGTTTCTAAATTAGAATTTTCTTAGATTGTCTTTCTTAATACTTAAACTGTGGTCATAAAACATTTAACTTATATTGCTTAATAACACGCTGAACCGTAGATACTGAAGTATCTATACACAGTTATTTCCGCATAAATTACATGATAAATTTAATTAATAAAAAGAAATAAACCGTTTGAAGCAAGACCTAAGCTATTATTTAATCTTTCTATCTATAGTTTTTTAATGGTTCACTAACCATGAATATGCATAGATCCTAGCTGAGCCTAATGAGGCTGTAGAATTACAATTACAACAAAATAACTAAAAATGAGTTCCTATAATGAACCCTAAACGCTTTTAATACTCTAGGTAATCACATTCTATGCGAAGCGTTGTGAATCCCTCACAAATGCTTTGTTATATTTGCTCTACCAACGTGATGATTGAGCCATGACTGAACGTGATACCTGCGCTTGATTGTCACCGGCTATAGAATTGGCTCTCTTTTTTATAGCTGTTGGTAAGGAGTTAGTTTCATCTTTTAAAATAAAACTAACTGCTTTCGGTGTCACTTTCTTACCATCAGACAATGTGATATCCAACTCATTCGCTACACTTGCTGTTACTTTCATATTTTTAAGTGAAAGGTAGATGCAAGCAACACGTACTTCTGGGGTTTTATCTGTCGAATTAAGCTCACCAATGAGAGTTTGAAGCTTTGCTATATCTTCATTTAAGTCCTTAACGACATATTCTAATAATTCTATTTCTTTCAAAATTTTCTCCAAAAACATAAAGCCAGTTTAAAGCTCTTACTGAACGAAGGCGCTTTGCGACAGAAAAGAACAACGACTCATACTCTCTAGTAACACCGCCACCCAGATAGTGATTGCAGGCGAGAAACATTAACGTCACCACTATAACCCCCTTTACCATCAACTTAAAGCTACAAGGCAAGCGTCCAACTCATTGCATTAACCTCACTCGCCCAGCGAAAAGTAACCCACCAAAAAATGCAGTTCTCAACCACGCAATTTATTATGAATAAGTAGACGCGGGCTTGTCCAACACCCAGATCAGATGGCGGCTACGCGACACCTATCATTGTTTGTTAGGCCTTAAAATACTCTGGTTCCCCACCTAACCATTTTGATTTGATGGACTTACCAGAAACTGTTTTGAGATATGATTGCTCAAAAAAGGTATGTACTAGTTTACAATTCGAAAGCACAATATTATTTTTAATTTTTAATGCTTCTATTTCATATAGGTGGTCACAGCCAAACTTACACAACGGCATTACAATATTTGGGCCGATTCGTTCATTAAAAGAGCACTTAGACCTTTTCTTTTTATGCGCAGTGATCAAAGAGCTACTGCTAAATTCATTATTGTTGTGGTTAAGTGATTTTGGCCACTAATTTAGTGGCCAAGTAGGTCATTTCCGTAGGGCGCTTTATGCTCTTTTGCGGGATAGAAGCCTATATTATTCAATTCGCTGTTACTCAGGGTTAATTAATAACAATTAACCTTTGGTTCTAATATATTTAACCTGTATTTCTTAATAACACGCTGAACCGTAGATACTGAAGTACCTAGATTGTTAGCTATTGTTCGTTGCGGTATTTTTTCTTTATATTCATTAATAATATCAGCCTTTAACCTCATTGAAGAAGATCTTCCTTCATAGACCCCTTTTGCTTTTGCTTGAGCAATCCCTTCCGCTTGACGCTGTTTCATTATGTCTCGTTCAAATTGGTAAACAGCACCAAGCATATTCAGCATCAATTCATTCATAGGGTTTTGTTTATTTGCCGAAAACACCATATTTTCTTTCAAAAATTTAACTGCAACCCCCTTATCTATAAAAAACTCAATAAGGTCTTTTAGATCCTTTAGATTACGTGCTAAACGGCTTATATCATGACAAATAACAATATCACCTGATCTTGCATGCTCTTTTAACTTAATAAGCTCTGGTCGATTTGTATTTGCTCCACTTACTTTATCAATAAATGTTTTATCAGCTTCGATGATTTGACGATCAGTATTTTGTTCAATAGTTGAAACTCGAAGATAAGCTAATTTCATTTCAGTCTTTTTGTATTCATAAGTTCAAACCCTAGAATAATGAATATTAAACATCATGTAAAGCCTAATAAATCATTGCTTTTGTATTCAAGCCACGACCGTGTTCATAAGCATACTTATAAATACAATAACCAAAGGTAATTAACTCGCAACAGTCGTTTTATTAATTGAATTGAACAGTTAACTTTTTCATAATGAAAAACGAAATAAAAAATAATAATCCCACCGTTAAATATACGCAACTAACTACCTTAAAACAAAAGATAATGTATAGGCGCTTAATGAATTAACAGATGCCTTAGTGCCGAGATTTAATTAGCTATAATTTTCCTCATATATCAACAGCTCACGTTTCTCTAAGCTTATCCTGTATATGCAAACGTGAAATATAAAACAAAAAAGTGATTAAAAACAATTGTTTACACGAAAATTACAATGTTGTATTGTCTGTTAAGCGGTATCGATAATGAATAAAGGATCTTACAAAAATGAGAACTAAAATAATCAGAAATACGTTTAAAAATACAAATAAGAAAAGCAAAATAAACTATAAGCAAAAGTCACTTTGTTATTAAGCTATTTGTTATGACCAAACAAGAAAATAAAATATTTGATAGAGACAGACCTACAACTATTTCAATTGGACTATTTGCATTTATTTTGAAAATGAATGTAAGGGATCATAAATACACAACGGAAGATGTTTATAACTTATTACCAGAAAGTATCATTACTTCATATTCCCTTGCCCATAGGCGTTCATTAACTTACCGAATGCATAGAAAACTAGTGAAAATAGGTGGTGCTTATGAGCCAGTTAAAGATCGTAGAAATAAAAAAAGATATAAGGAATATCGTCTCAAACAATCAAAAATTACGGAAATTATTGATAGTACAGATCATCCTAAAACACTCAAAATAGAATTAGAGAAAAGTAAACTACTTTCCGAGCGTAAGGAAATATCTAAAGATAGAAACCGAAAAAAAGATGAGTTTGATCGATGCGATAAAAAACTATCGGAAATAAATGAAAAAATAGTGGCCCTTTACAGTCAAATAAAAAATAATTTTATTTTTAATTAATATTTAACTAAATTATAAAAAGTTGGAAATATGAATTTTATACAGCAAAAAAAGATACCTAACATAACACCTCAATTCTTTCCGTGCATTAATAACAAAAACGTTCAAACTATTCCTATTAAAAAGTTTGAGTGGGCAAGAGATAAAAACTGCAATCTTAATGCGCAAAATTATACTGACAATTATGGTGGTAAATTACAGTTAGGTTGGCGCTACTCGTCTCTTGGAAATGTACTCCTACGAATCGTCGCTCATTGTGTAATTAAAGATGATGATGGAAAGT
This sequence comes from Vibrio sp. 1-Bac 57, assembly GCF_037546855.1. Taxonomy (NCBI): domain Bacteria; kingdom Pseudomonadati; phylum Pseudomonadota; class Gammaproteobacteria; order Vibrionales; family Vibrionaceae; genus Vibrio; species Vibrio sp. 1-Bac 57. The sequence continues at coordinate 34,201 of NZ_JALAAC010000039.1, forward strand.
TATTTTGTGTTACACCATCTGAAAATGACTATGAAAAAACAATAAATTTTATTCCAGACGATTCTATCATTGAATATAATGGAAGATTACCAAGTTACACTATCCCTATAATAAATAATACTTTGATTGCCGAATGGGCAAAGCTTGAATGTTTACATTCGGAAGTCAGGATGAAGTATTCAAGTCGACAGTCTTTATCTGATAACACTTCAAGTGTGAAACTTACTGATGAAGATAGTCTTAAAATGACTTTTATAAACAAGCGATTTCACGAATTAATTCAAAAAGTCGAATTATTAGCACTGAATAGCTACCAGCCAAATGATTTATGCCATTGTGCTTCGGGATTGAAATTTAAGAAATGTTGCAAGTAATCAACTGAAGTCATTGGTGGGTTGCTATTCTGACCACTAGCTATGGGGTAAAATAGCAATATTTTCTATTTCGCTAATAACCCTCTTCGAATTAGAAAGACAAGTCGTAATAGCATCCAAACCGCCTGCCGTTTGTATTGATACAGGTTGTTTAGGCAGTTTCTCTACGCGTAAAGCACGATGTTTATAGTAATTGGAGATAGAGATACGATGGTGTTGGCAGAATTGAATATTAGTGCCACTGAAATCGTTACTCTGCTGAAGTGGTTGTTGCCACTGGGCGCTTGTTCTATAGGTTTTCATGATCTGCTCCGAATTTATAATTGAGCAGGTATTTTTAGACAATCAACACATTGATGCTAGGTGTACTTCGCTAGACGCTTACTATTAATTTAATTGAACAGTCAACTTTCTCATAATGCAAAATGAAATAAAAACTCAACAACCACCTACTAAAGTAGGTGGGTTAGTTTTACGGACTAAAGTCCGGATACGGGTCAAAGACCCGTTGAATTAACCTTCCGTTCTAAAGTTATCGTCACCTTTAACTTCAAAGTGGTGTTCTAGATATTCTTTAATCATTTCTTCGGTAACATCTCCTAATGTTACACAGAAATATCCTCTGGCCCAGAAATGACGTCCCCAATATCTATTTTTAAGATCTGGGAAACTTTCAAATAATTTAGCAGATGACCGCCCTTTAATTCTTCTCATTATTTCACTGGGTGCCATATTCGGTGGTGCTGAAACTAAAAGATGAACATGATCCTTACTCACAACGCCTTTTAAAATCTCAATTTCAAAGGCATTACATGTTTGCCGAACTAATTCTCTTACTTTCAAACCAACATCACCTTGTAATACTTGGTATCTACATTTAGTAACAAAAACAAAGTGATATTGAATTTTAAAAACTGTATGGCTGCCGTATCTATAATCCATAACTACCTCCTAACACTAATAGAGAGATTATAGCTAAAGCTGACCGGCTAAAGCCGATGGTTTTAACCTTTTAGGTGACTAATAAAAGAAGACTCTTCATAAAAAATATAATTTAGTAGTAATAATCAGTAATTTTTAACACCTTAAAAAGATAATAAAGATACGATTCCCCCTCCAAATCTGAAATTATTTTTAAGATAAAAAGCACACAATTTTAGAATAAATAATTATCACAATTAATTTTTACGTATTAATAAATTGTACGAAAAAACGCAAAAAATCCATCGTACAAATAGCATGTAAAAAACACTAAAAACCTATAGTACGAAATTGAGTGTAAAAAAACCTATAGTAACGAAATTGCATGTAATTATTTTAATTTCTGGTAGTAACGAAATTGCATGTAGTTTCGTTACTATTAGATTAGGTTAGAAATGCTAATTTCATAATGTAATTCTTGCAGATTTTCTCATGTCTAGAATGAAAAATTTCAGAGAGTTTCTAACACTTGATACAAAAAGATTCACAGCGTAGTTTTTTATAAAAAATTTAATACTAAATAATGTTCGTAAAACACTTGAATTACTAAGCAAGAATCGAAGATAAAATAGTCTCTAATGACCCATGCAAAATTTAAAATAATTAGTACGATTAAAAATCTAATAATCACTATTTTTAAATCTCAAAATTGTTGAGCCCTACGTACAAAATATAAAAATAATTAATAGGATTAAAAATACTTGATTACTCACAAAGCTCTGCCATATGAAGAATTTTAAAGTGATTTAATTTCAGGTGGTTAAATACACAATATTAAGATGCTTTAATAAGTTTGGTGATTTTGAACGTAATCCTTGAATTAAAAATGGTAATAGAACAAGAATATGCCGTATCCATTGAGCTTGTTGCTATTAGGACAGCCACTATAGCGGCTGAGCTTTATACGTAATCAGGTAAAAATAAGATAACAACTGCTTTTCAAGCTAAAAGCAGATCTACCTTACATTTAAGAGTAAATATTTAAAATAAATTTCGAATTAATTTTAAATCTCGCCAATAAAATCAACTTCACTCCTTATTACACCGCATCACACACAGAACAAATCTCACATAAAAACTCATATCCAATTGTTTTTAAACAAAAAAATAAATTGTTCTATGTGAACTTTTTGCGAAAATACCCAGGAGTTTGGAAATTTAAGACCTCGTGTTTTACTAGTTATATGAAAAGCATTTAATGACGTTAATTATTAGAGGATCTTATGGAAACTACATTTGCACTACTAGCTCGTTTCGGCAGACCGTTTATACCACTTGAAAAAATTAGTGAAGAATTCTTAGGCCTTAAACCTAAAAAAGCAGAAAGCCAAGCAAAGGCATGTACTTCGCCTTTCCCGACATTAAAGCTACGTAACTCAGAACGCTCCCCAACCATGGTTAAAATCGAAGACTTAGCCGCTCATATTGACAAAAAGTATGCAGAGTCGCAAAAACTCTGACATTCAGTACAAACGCGATAAAGATAGCTAATTCATGACAGATGAAATGAAAGAAATTTATGGATTAGTAATAACTTCTCTCTCGGCTTGTGCCCCGAGACAAGCTAGGTAACCAACTCGCTAACGCCCCCCCAAGCGAGTTACAAATCTAAAAGTTAAAGGCACCATTGGTATGTTTAATACGAATACATTGCTTCGTATTAATGAAAAGGCAATACAAACACATCAATTCGCGTTATTACAAAAGTTTTTTCCAGATACTCGCTTCAATCAATGCCGAAGAAAACGGCTCAGCGGGGCGGCTAGGCGCCTTAAAATCGGAATTTAAGCTCTCTTTATGCTGTTGATTTTAAAGGGGGTAATAAATTGGATTTTTACTATTTACCGATGATAGTCTTAGCTAATAATTCATTTGGAGAATATTAATGAGCAGCAACCAGACCTATCGTGAACACGACTTTTCACAACAAAACTTACAAGATACAATTTTTGAAAACTGTCATTTTTATCAATGTAACTTTAACCGTACAGACTTAAGAGATGCAAAATTTATAGATTGTAAATTTATCGAGGCAGGAGACCGAATTGGTTGCCAATTTAATTACGCTGATTTACGCGATGCCAGTTTTAAACAATGCAAATTAGGCATGGCTAACTTTCAAGGTGCAAATGGCTTTGGGGTTGAGTTTAGAGAATGTGACTTACAAGGTGCGAGCTTTGTAAAAACAAATTTTGTAAACCATATCTCAAATCAAAGTTATTTTTGCTCTGTTTATATCACAGGCTGTAATTTGTCTTATACCAACTTTGAAGGGCAATGTATTGAAAAATGTGATTTATTCGAAAACCGTTGGACAGGTGCCAATTTACATCGCGCTTATTTTAAAGGTTCTGATTTAAGCAGAGGAGAGTTTTCAGAAGACTGTTGGACGCAATTTGACATTCAATACTGTGACCTAACAAACTGTGAACTATACGGCTTAGATCCACGCAGAGTTAATTTAAATGGTGTAAAAATATGCGATTGGCAACAAGCGCAATTGTTAGAACGACTAGGTCTTGTTATTTTACCTAGTTAACGTGGCATGGTTTCTCAACGTTATGTGAGGGAGATGAAATCACCTCCCAAATTGATATAAACCTAAGTCGCTTTGTGCCCCTTTGTGAGATAGAAACCAAGGCTCTAACGCCCCCTTTCCGACTTAATAATGACAATTTAAATGTACGATGACGATTGTCAAATTAACAGAAAGGTTGTCTTGGGCCATATTTAAATAACCCATGTTTTAGTTCTTATTCACAACCTCTTTGTACAAAATTATTATTATTTTTCTGAATGTCTGCAATATATTTTTCACGTATACACTCCCAAGCACTCACCGGATACATCTTATCCCAAGCAGTCATTAACTGCTTTTGTGATCTACTCATGTTA